>WJLZ01000159.1 GCA_014728215.1 Chitinivibrionales bacterium | reverse complement strand
GTAATAGGTTGTACCGTACCGGCCTGCCAGCTCTTTCATTGGCGGCAGCGGTCCGGGGCCATCATACACGCCGGTATCGATGTCGCGGGCAATCATTTGAGCGAGTCGACATGACGATGAAGATGTGAGCGATGCGTTGCTTTTGTCCGGAGAATTCACTTCCAATTCGAGGCGATCAAGGTCCTTTCCGGCTGCAGCAGCGATCCGATACCGCTTTCCCTGTCCCCCTTCTATGATACCTTTCTCCCGAAGAAAGCCGGCCGCTTTCAACATTGTCACCGGCGCCACTTCTGCTTGAGCTGCAAGTGATCGAAAGCCGGGTAAAACAGTACCTTCTATGCTGCCCAGGGCACGTATGGTGCTGATACAATATCGAATCGCCCTGGTAATACCATGTACATTCTCGCTGTTAGTCACACCTCAACCTTGTATGCTTGTTTATATAAATTTACATTAACTCAGGCAGAATTGCACGATAATTTCGTTATATTTCAAATCAGGGTCAGGATGAAACTGACTGCTACGATAGAAAAAATAATTTTGCATATTTACAAAAATATTATTTAAGCACATAATTAATTTGGCTCACTGATAAGGAAGAAACGTGTTAACTTAAAAGGAGGTTTTTTTAATCGCTTAATCAATTGATCTTTATTACATTATTCTGAGAGGGGATACAATGGTTACAAAATATCATGTTATTATTTTTACACTTCTTACGCTGGTTTCATCAAACATTCATGCTGCCGGTAACTGGCTTATCTACGGCGACCAGTCCTGCATCATTCGAAAAGACATACTTACCACCGGAGCAGCGTATAATCATCCGGCAAATATCGAACAACTTGCCAACGGCGATCTGATAATTGTCACGGTGGCCGGGCAGAGTGAAGGTGAATCCACGCAAATCGGAGCCTTTAAAAGTACCGACCAGGGAGAAACCTGGGGTAATCTGATTGATATTTCAACAGTAAGTGAATACTTCGATCCAACTGTACAACAGGCTGAAAACGGTGATGTCTATTGTTTTTATTACAATGGCTGTTGCAACGATCATAAATTCAGAATATCCACCGATAACGGTGAGACCTGGGGCTCAGAGCAGGATGTTCATTCAGACGAGATGGCATTGCAGGCAGGAGAGCAGAGCAACTGCCTGCGTCATCCCAACGGTGACTGGCTGTGTGGATGGTCCGAAACGGAAAACGGCGGCCAGGGATATACGAGTCATATTCCCCAGGGTGAAATGGGAAATCCTTCCAACTGGACCAAACATTTTGCTGTCGATCAATTCTGGAATCCTGACTTTATTGTTGTCAATCCAACCAATGTGGTTAACGGACATTTTCAGGAAATAGTCGCATTCTGCAGAAATGAATTTCATAACACAGGTCCCAAATGGGCTAAATCGCAGGATGGCGGTCAAACCTGGACGTCATTCGATTGGGTTGATCCTACAGAAAATGTGGGTTGCGTTGCAGATGAGGGCATCAAATTTGGCGCCGCGGGAACAGGGGTAAGCCTGGATCTTGGAACCGCCGGTGCTCCTTCCGGTAATCTCACCGGGTGGCATGTAATTGCACATGGCAGCGATGCACGCTATTGTACTGAATCCGGCTGTTCGGCGACGCTATGCGACCGATACTTTATGCGGATATGGATCGGCGACGATCCTCTGGATGCGTCGAGCTGGGAGGAAAAGCTCGAGATCAGGGAATCATCGGCCGGAAACGAGAACGCAGACTGTAGTATTATCCAGGCTCAGGACAGAAAAATCCATTTGATCTGGACCGGGCGGGAAGTTGAAGCTGTCCGGTATGCGAAAATCGATCCGGATATTCTCATTGGCGAAACAACTTCGATATCACGGTCACGTGCATCACAGGCTATTGCTTATAGCCCAGGCAAGGAAAACCGGAACGCAACACTCTACAGCGTAACAGGCGAATGCCTGGGATCAACCGGGATACACATACAGGCAAAAGGAATCGTTATCGAAAAACTGGGGTCAGGGTTGACACGACGGGTTCTTCTCAAGAACAATTAACTACCGGTTTTCGGCAAAAAGGTAGTGACCGGCCGCAATCGCCAAAGGGAGATTGCGGCTTTTGTTTTTGCGGGACGTTGTCGATAAGCAAAGCCCACACAATCTCTGCAATGATTTAATCCCATGATAATCATAGTGCTACAACGAACTGAATACCTCATTTCTCCAGCGTATTTTTTACTTACCTCCCCTTCTCCAGCCTTTCGGCCAGGAAGGTCGGCAGATTATTTGCCGCGATTTTTTTCTGGGTAAGGGTAAAATCGTAGCGCACTCTGATCAGGGAGACATGCTGTTCGTCCGAATCGTAGAGGGCATAGCAGGAGCGGGGATCGAAATCGCGTGGTTGCCCGACACTTCCCACATTGATCAGGTAGAAATGGCTTGCATCCAGCTTTATAGAATGAGTTGAGTGAAGGATAATCTTATCCTGTTCCTGGAGCATTATGGATGGCCAATGGGTATGGCCGATGAAATTGAGACGGCACACCAGGCTGTTGAACGCCTCAAAAACGGCAAGTTCACTGTCGGGAAATACATAAGCCCATTGTTCCCGTGTGGATGGTGACGAATGGGTGCAGAACATATTGTCGACCTGGGCAGTTAACTGGAGTGAAGAGAGGTGTTTTTTTGATTCGCTGCTGATATTCCTTTTTGTCCACTCCATCGCTGCATAGGCATAATAGGTAAAGGTCCGTGTGTCGACCCGTCCGATTGCAGCATAATCATGGTTTCCGGCCAGACAGAGATCAGACCGTTTTTTCACGAGATCGACACAGTCATTGGGATCGGGATAATAGCCGACAATATCGCCCAGACATATTACTTTGTCAACAGAACGCTCATCAATATCCCGTATTACCGCTTCGAGCGCTTCAAGGTTTCCATGAATATCGGAAATTATTGCATACCGCATTTCAGATAATCAGTTCCTTCTCGATAAAATATTCAGATCATCATAAATTATATTATTCTCAATGATCGATGACAACATAAAGATGAATTCCGAAGTAGATTATAAACAAAAGCTTAAAGATTTTAAGGCTCATATTCTTCCTGCGTCTTCGGTGCTTATTGTCGCTCACGACTATCCAGACCCGGACTGTATTGCCTCGGCCTATGGTTTGACCAAGCTTTTCGCCTCATGGAAAATTAAAAACAGTATCATTACATTCGGCGGATTTATCGGCCGAGCAGAAAACCGGGCCTTAATCAGATACCTTGATATTGAAATGATTCCCTTCCCGCTCATCGATCTTAAGGAATTCGACCGGATTGTCATGGTCGACTGTTTTCCGGGAAGCGGCAATGTTTCTCTTCCTGAAAATGCAACGGTTGATGCAGTTCTGGACCATCACATGAGCGAACCGGAGGGCGATGTTTCATACTATTACGATATCCGCAAAGATCTTGGCGCTACATCAACCCTGGTTGCGCAGTATCTCGATAAGGCAAAAGTCCATTTCAGTCGCGAAATTTCCACTGCGCTGTTTTATGGTATCAAAACCGATACCAGCGGTTTAGGACGGGATGCTCATCCTGAAGACGAGGAGTGTTATGTCAAACTTTTCTGTACGGTCAATCACACCAAACTTGCCCATATCGAAAATCCGGAACGGGATATAGAATTTTTCAAAACCATCCACCGCGGTTCCGAAGCTGCGATTGAATTCAATCATGTGGGATATACTCATCTTGGCGAAGTTACCGCACCGGACTATATTGCAGAGATGGCCGATTTTTTTCACAGTCTCGAGAGAATGGAATGGATGATTTGTTCGGGCATTTTCAAAAAAAGTATCTTTTTCTCGCTTCGCTCAAAAAATGTCTCCGGCGCAGGCAAAAAGGCTGTGACAATAGCAAAAAAGCTGGGTGGAAATGCCGGAGGCCACGGAAGACTTGCAGCAGGCCGTATCCCGCTCAACGGCGTTTCCGCTGAAGAACAGTTGAGCCGATTCATTGCAACTTTTAAAAAGGTTTTTCGTATTCAAAATAGTGATGGAGTTCCTATTTTGGAGAGGGAATAACAAATAGAATTGTAAATTTATACTATAGAGGATGAAAATATGTGGGATTATACCGAAAAAGTCAGAGATCATTATCTCAATCCCCGGAATGTAGGAGAAGTCGAAGCGCCGGACGGCGTTGGCGAAGTCGGTAACATAACCTGCGGAGATGCGCTTCGGTTGACTTTCAAACTGGATTCTGAGGGAAAAATTACCGATATCAAATTCAAAACGTTCGGGTGTGGAAGCGCTATTGCTTCTGCAAGTGCTTTAACCGAACTGGTTAAAGGAAAATCTATCGAGGAAGCTTCCACTATTACCAACAAACAGATAGCCGAAGCTCTTGGCGGTCTTCCAAAAGCAAAAATGCACTGCAGTGTCATGGGGCAGGAAGCTCTTGAAGCGGCAATTGATTATTACAAGACAGGTGGAAAAACAACCACCCCAAAGGAAAAGGAAGGTACTGTTATCTGTACATGCTTTGGTATTACCGACAAAGAGGTTGAACGGGCAATCAAAGAGAATAACCTTTCGACGGTTGAAGATGTTACCAGTTATACCAAAGCCGGCGGCGGTTGTGGCGGATGCCATCCCCAGATCCAGGAGATACTGAACCGTGTTGCAGGCGAGAAAAAAAGCAGGGCTCAATCTCGTTCCGGACGAATGACAACCATACAGAAGATCGATAAAATTCGAGAGGTCATCCAAAAGGAGATTAAACCTACCCTTGTAAAAGACGGCGGCGATTGCGAATTGGTTGATGTTGAAGGCAACAATGTCTATATCCAGTTCAAAGGCCATTGTGCCGGATGTGCCTTTTCATCGATGACCCTCAAGTCGGTTGTGGAAAAGAAACTGCAGGAACGAGTTTCAGAAGATCTTACGGTACAGGAGGCTCAGTAGAGACGTTCAACTGAACGCCCCTCCTGTACACCTGTATTACCCATACGGTTGTATCCCCAGATGCTGCATGGCCTCACCGACCGTGTAAAATGAACCGGTACAACATACCACCGGTGCACTGCTGCTCAAAGCTTCATCCATCGCCCGGGCAACCGTCTCCCTTTCGATAGCCTTTTCCTTCCATTCATCGGGAAGTGACTCTTTCAACGCTGCTATACCCGCCCCCCGATCGGTGTGGGGACTTGTTAAAATCAGTTGTACGGCAATAGTACAGAGGGCTGTAATCATCGCTACAAAATTCTTATCGCTCAATATGCCCGCGACAATACAGATGCCTCTGTTTTCAAATTTGCTTTTAAGCGTGGAAACCAGCGCATGTATTGCACCCGGATTATGAGCTGCATCGAAAACTAACGTTTTGCCCTTATATTTCACAATCTGGAATCGAGCGGGCATGAATACATTCTTCAGGGCTTCTGCGATTATTACATTTTCAGAAAATCCAAGCAGATGAGCTGTTTCAAGAGCAAGCATTGCATTGCTTACCTGATGTTTTCCTTTGAGTTGAATCGAATAGGGCTGGCATTTATAAACAAATAAGGTGCTTGTATTCGAATCGGTTACAGCATGGGCCGATGAGGGACTTATCAGCGTGAGAGGAGCCAAATTCTCCCTGCACCGTTTTTGAGCAACCCTGATAACATCGCTATTACCCGAATCAAGCATAACAACCGGCGTTTCGGGCTTAACGATGCCAAGCTTTTCTGCGGCGATGGAAACCAGATCCGTGCCCAGAAATGCTTCATGATCGAGATCGATATGCGTAATTGCTGATATACGGGGTTTAATAATATTGGTGGCATCCAGACGTCCCCCCATACCAACCTCATAAATGGCCCAGTCTACATTTTCACGCCTGAACAGCTCAAAAGCAATCAATGTAGTCACTTCGAAAAAGGTAAGGTCAAGCTCTTCGATGCAGTCTTCAATGCCCCTGTAGATATCGAGCCATGATTCGGGTGGAACAGGTTTTCCGTTTATCAGAAAGCGCTCTTCGAATTCCACAAGATGCGGCGAAAGAAAAAGACCTGTCTTTTTGCCGTAATGACGGAGAATCGATTCGATACACGCGCAGGTAGTTCCTTTGCCGTTCGTACCCGCTACATGTACTGAAGGACAGGCAAGATGGGGGTTCCCCAGACGTGCCGAAGCATCACTGATCTTCTCAAGCCCAAATTTGACTCCCCTTGCGGTAAGAGAATACAAATGCTGAATTATTTCATTGCGTGACTTCGTTTTCATACTCCCAACCCCGTTAAACCGGCATGTAATATACTATGCTCCATAAATACTATATTAGTAATGAAGGAAAACGGAGTCCGGCTCCACTGTTGTTTTATCTACACCAGCTATCATATTGAATTGATGTGAAAAAGATTATTGCACTTCTTGGGAAAATAGTTTCAATACTCATTCTCTGCTTTATCATAGTAGTTATTGCTGCAGCGTTGTATGTACGAACCGATCATTTCGGCAATCTGGCTGCGGATATAGCAAGGAAGAGGCTTCCTGAAGTTATTCATGGAAAGGTTGATTTCGATAGTATCGATATAGCTATCCCCCCCCGTGTGACTGTGTATGGCCTGAAAATGTATCATCCCGGCTCCCCCGAGCCTGAGATAGTCTGCGAAAAACTTACAGCTTCGCTGGCCCCCATTCCCCTGTTATATAATCGAATTGTCCTTCCCTTCGCATCAGCGACTAATGCCCGGGTGTATCTCAACATAAGCCGGGATTCGAATCTGGTCACTCTTTTTGTACCGCCCGATTCCGCCTCTCAGGAGCACACGCCACAGGAAACGCCGCAATTTCATGTTTTTGTCAATAATATTTACATCGATTCAAGTTCATTCACATTCAAAGATACCGTATCGAATATCGACATCAGCGTTGACGGGATCTGGATAGACGGAAGCTTGAAAAATAACTCAACAATCAAAGCTAGGGTATCGAGTCGTTTTGCCGAAGTGAAGATCGATACTCTCGAGTTTACCGGTGATTCGCTGGAAGGTGTAACTACGGTGACCGAGAGTACAACCACCATCCACAATGCGGCACTCTCTTTTTCCGCAGGCGGCAAAATCACTACCGAACTTGTTATTCCCTATCAGCAGGAGAGCGCATGGCATGCAGCAGTGGATCTGAATGCAGACAGTGCATTTATCGCAACTCTTCCATGGATTCCCCCCGAAATTTCAGCCGGAAAGGGCATCAAACTAAAGGGAAAGCTCGATGGCCCGTTATCGAAACCTGTAATCGAGCTCCAAACAGTTATTCGTCGCCCAAGGTATACGACTATCTCGCTCAAGGAGATCAATGTACAAACTGAATATGATACCTCCGGAAAACTCGCGATCAATCTTGATCTGGATGGTTCGCTGTATGATGGTTCTGCAGAAGTTTCAGCCTCCATCCCCGGGCTTCTTTCCAAGCCGCACCTTCACAAATATTCTCTTAACTCCGAGGTGAACATACATGAGGCTGTTCCTTTATTAGAATCGATGGATATCACCTTACCACTTTCGCAAGGGAAAGGAAGAATCAGTTTGTCAGCATCGGGAAATTCTCTGACAACGCTTCCCTCAAGAGGTGATTTTGAACTTCACCTGGATTCGTTCCGCAATTCAAAAGGAACGTTTCCTCCCCTTTCTCTCACCGGAACTATTGCCGACCGTTCAATATCGGTGGATGGTGATATGGGTAAGAGCTTCACCTTGTCGGGTTCGGGAAGCTATACGGGGAAGGGTGTCGACGGTAGCGTAAGGGCAGAAATAAAAGAGCCTGGCGTGCTTTCGCATTACTTTCTGCCTTCTCAACTGCAAGGCTCCATTCGGGCTGAAGGTTCTGTTACCGGCCCCTTCGACTCCCCCCGCATTAGCGCCTCCCTTCGAAGTGATTCTCTCTGGTGGCTCAATCTGGTTGGTGACACGCTCTATGCTTCGGTGGATTACCAGAACGGTACAGGCAGGGTCACGAAAAGTTTTATATCGGCAGAGGGACCTCTGGATTCGCTTTTTGCCTTTCTGGGGCTTTCTCCCGGCGGAGGGGATGTGAATATCCAAGTTGCGGCTCACGGCCCCTTCGACTCTCTTATGTCCAGTGCTCGGGTTGCAGTCGGTAATTTAGGTGTGGGAGGATTCCAGGCGGATACGGTATGGATGGATGCGGAGTATAATGGTGAACAGGTTACCGTATCCACCCTTCGAATGAAAGAAAAGAACGTATCGCTGACTGGTGACGCCCGGTACAGCGTTAGAAACATGTCACTCACAAGCTCCTTTTCGGCACACAGCCGTGACTCGGTAACCCAGGAGAAAGAACAGGGGAAAATACGATTCAATTTATCGCTCGATCCCGACTCTCTGGACGGAACAGCGATATGTGACAGTCTCCCGTTGTCGACGCTGCACCCCTGGTTCCCCCTTTCCGCCTATCCTCGGGGATACATGGATGTATACTGCGAATTGTCACAGCGTTTTGCAAATCCGGAAGTCGATATAGCATTCGATCTCTTCAAACTAGGCTACCACTCCGGCCGTCGCCGGGGCCGCATACAAGGCGCCTCTCGATTGGTCGACAGCCTTGTAACCGTAGTCTGTTCGATCGGCGTTGAAAAGGTTAAAGCTCCCCTGATCATTTCCGCTTCACTACCCTTTAAGCCCGGCGCCAACTGGAGGCTCGACACAGACCGGGAAACTCCGCCTCGCATCTCTGTACAGGCAAAGCAGACAGACCTCTCGATATTTTCTGAAATGTATGTTAAAACAGTTACCTTTGCCGGAATCCTTCATACCGATATTACTGCTCGATACAACGGCAAGGCATGGATTCCTGAGGGCATGCTGGAAATCGACAGTTCATCGCTGACCTACCCCGCTCAGAATATTAAAATAGACCATATCAATTTTACTGGAAAAACAACCGAACTCCCTTCGGAATCGCAAGAGCCGTTTATGCTCGACCTTTCTCTTACCGCAGGAGCAATAGACTATTCCGGAATCAAGCTTGACGGTGCAGCCCTTAAAGGTACAATTACTCCTGCTGAAGCAGTTCTGGATTCGGCGTATATTTCCTATCCCGCGGGTACAGCATGGGCTAGGGGCATGGTCCCGCTCGATAATATCGATTCGCTTCTGAAAAATCCACAGGCATCATTCCGTATTTCACTTTCAAAATTCCCGCTCAAACTGTTAAATGCAGCGATCAAGGGGGCCGAATTCAGGAAGGGAATAATTTCGGCAAAATTAAATGTTATTCCAGGATCGTCATCACCAAATCTGAAAGGTTCATGCAGTATCGACAGCGCCGTGGTTGCCATTGAAGATATGTATCCCCCTCTCGGCCCCCTGTTTGCCGAAGCCGATATCAGCAGCGATACCCTCATGATACGGAAAGTTTTTTCTTCGTGGGGTTCCGGTTCGCTCAAAGCCGCAGGAGGTGTCCGTCTGGGATCAAATTGGCAGACCAGTATCGTATGTAAAGGCAACGATATTCCTCTTTCTTTAGGAGAGGGTATCAATCTTTTATTCGATACCCTCCGGGCATCCTACAAGGGTCCACCGGATTCCTCGCGTATCTCCGGAACATTACAACTGGGAAAGTCGAACATCTATCAGGAGATTTCGTTGCTCGCAGCATCGGTGACCCAACTCGATTCATCACAGCGACAGAACAAATTTTCACCATCCCTTGCAATCACACTCAAAGTACCAGACAATCTCAATGTAACCGTCGATATCGAGGGCGGTATAAATCAGGCGTCGAGTAGAATCGACGTAGTCCTGGGAGGGGAGTTCTACCTTGGCGGTACGCTGCTTAACCCAATGTATTCGGGACAGTTATCGGTCGTGGAAGGCAGCGCTACCTATCTCGACAGAAGATTTGCCATCACCGAGGGTTATGCCCGCCAGCCATCCAGCGAAAACATTAACCCACTTTTATCGGTAAATGCCCAAACAGAAGCAACTGATATTTCTACCGATGAAAAATATGAAGTCTTTCTCAACTTTTCAGGAGACCTTGACAGCCAGACAATACGCCTTCGCTCCAATCCACCGCTTCCCGAACCCAGAATTGTCAGTTTGCTTACCTTTGGAACGGTCAACCCCGTTGGAGTGAATCGTCAGGAGCTGGCAAAAAGCCGCGCGTCGGCCCTGGCCAGCCAATCCCTCTCGTCAATCGCTTCCCGCTATGCTACCAGAGCAGCCCGGGAGTTTTTCAATATCGACAGAGTTGAAATAGAGCGTATCTCATCCGCAAACATTTCCGATGAAGGGACATCTTTAACAGTCAGTAAAAAAATCGGTAAAAATGAAAATATCACCATTACCTATTCCGGAACGCTTGGCGACCCTGAAGATCAGAAGGCGATTGTTTCATGGAAAGTCTATAAGAATCTCTTTGTTGAAGGTGAGACCGATACCGAAGGTAATGCCAGTGTTGAACTGAAATACAAGATACGAAAATAATATGAGACATTATATATTATCTTTAGCAGTATTTTCACTTTTTACAGCACCGCTGTTTTCTCAAAATGAGCAAGCCGGAAGGTGGAACGATCGTGAAGTCTGGAAAGTGTCGCGCCTTAAAATTAAGGGCACAAAAAAGCTGAATAAACGAAATATTCTTCCCGCCCTCCGTCTTACACCCTCACTTTTCGATCAGAAGAAATACAGCCGGCGGACATTGCAGAAAGACAGTACGACCCTTTATCAGATCTACCGCAGTCATGGATTTTTGAGAGCCACAATTACCATCGATACCATTGTACACGACAGTTCGGACAGGAGAGTGCGTATCGTTTTTCTGGTTGATGAAGGTCCACAGACAGAGATCGACTCGGTTGATATTTCGGGGAATATCGAGGACTATGAATCGCCTTTGAAAAAGGAGCTTCAGGCAAATCCCGGCAAGGCACTCTCTTTCTCTATAATCAACAGCGACATACAACGAATTGAAACCTGGCTCGGGAATCGCGGATATCTGGAGTCATCGGCGGATTGTAAAATCGGACTCAATAACGACTCCCTGGAATCCTCACTCTCCTACACATTTAAAAGCGGCCCTCGAATCCGAATAGACAGCATTTATATCAGTCATCCGGAATCGGTAAAGCCCCTGGTGGTCGAACGGGAGCTGAAATTCGACAGGGAAGACACCTTGACCAGGAAGTCGATACGACGATCCGTCAACGATCTTTATTCGACCGGTTTATTTTCTTTTGTTACGCTCAATTACGATTCGCTTGCCGACATATCGCCTGTCGATTCTTCACTGCGGATTGTAAATATTGATGTGCGAAAACGGCATTTTTTTACGGCCGAATTCGGTCTGGGATATTATACGCTGGGTTCGAGCTATAAATTCTGGCAGCAGTTCCGGGGCAGTGTCGAATCAAGCTACAGCAATTTTCTTGGTCTGGGAATCAAGGGGCTTCTCAGAGGAAAGGCAAGTTTTATCAATCAGGAAATCGAGGGTGGTCTTGTTATCCCCTGGATTTTCGGATTACCTGTTGATTGGGATGGCCGCGTTCTGTGGGGGCATGATAATGAAAAGCCCATTAATTTTGCTCGTACCAGAGTTGAACTCAAGCAACGGTTTGAATACAGACCGGCAATAAATTCAGAAACCCACATTATCCATCGGTGGGAAAAGAGTAATACCTATGAATCGGCGGACCCCGATTCGGTTGAAGATAAAACGACACATAGTATCGGATGGGGATTCAGTTACGATTCCCGTTCGGATATAATCGACCCGGAAAAGGGCGTCTTCACGACAATGGATATCGAAATCGCCGGATTAGGCGGAGCCCGGGGTAATCAGTTCATAAAAGGCGAAACCGTATCGAGGGGATATATGCCTGTTCTGGGATCCAGTGTCCTCTCATCAGCACTCCGATTCGGCCTGGCGCTTCCCTACGGCGCCAGTGAAATCGTTCCTTCACAGGAACGTTTTTACCTCGGCGGACCAAATGTCATGCGCGGCTTCGAGGAAAAGCAGTTTGGAGAACTCGATTCTGTTGACGGCAAACTGGTACCAATCGGCGGAACAGCCTATTTTGCCATGAATGTGGCGGAACTCCGGTATCCTATCTATCGAATACTTGGCGGAACCCTTTTCCTGGACGCCGGTATTCTGAAAAATGTCCAGAGTACATCACTCGATCAAACACTCAGTTCACTTTCCTTTAATGATCTGAGTTTTAACGCAGGAGCTGGATTGCGAGTAAAAACACCCCTTGTTATTATCCGTTTTGAAGTAGGACATCAGCTCGACAAATCGCTTGATGACAAGTCATCCTATGCTTGGCACCTGAGTGTGGGAAACGCATTTTGAGTGTTTTTTGGATACCGATTTTTCTCTCAGTACTGATCGAAATGATACCACTCTGCATTTTCGAGCCATTCACCCGGGTGACGCTGAAACTCTTTTAAGGAAGTAATCAAGCGAGCATGTTTCTTTTCCTGGTCGATAATGCTTTTCAGTGTATCACGATACTTACCATCGTTCATACCGTCCCCAAGCTTATCCAGGGCATCGGTGTACAGGGAAATACTTTTATTTTCAAATTCGAGGGCTTTGTTGTATGCCTCATCCCGATCAATTGCGACAAAGCTTGCGGTCTTGAAATGGTCCGACAATTTCTGAAATGCCCCTTTTGCCTGTGTTAGAATACCGGTATTGTCTACTGAAGGAACAGCGCTTTCTTTTTGCCAGGAATCGAATATTTCATAATGCCGTTTTTCCTCCCGTACCAGAAACTCGAAAATACTCTCAAGCTCTTTAAGCTCCACCTCTTTAGCCAGATTTGAATAATGCTCGATACCTTGCGATTCAATCTCTTTGGCATAATCCAGAATATCCATTACATAACCCTTTCCATAAAAAATGTAACACTTTAAATGTATAATTGTTCTTTGATGAAGAAGGTGCAAGAAGCATGCCTGAGATGGCACATACAGAAAAATACTGCTGCACAGCCGTTTTTCGCAAAAGTGAGAATTGGTATTAATGATTTTGAGAATATAAAAAATCTAATACTATTGTATTAAATGATTGATAATCAAATTCAGAAGCTATACAATAAGGGCAGTATACTTTCTCCCTCATTACATAAACTCCAGTGCACAAAAGGTGCATTATCCATAGTAGAAATGAACGATCACGATCTCAAAAAGTGTCACACCATTGAGGAATGCATTGCAGAAATTAACACTCTGCAGAAGGAAAACGTCAAACTGTGGGATATTATAGAATTCCTTCCCGATGCCGCCTTTGTGCTCGATCATGAGCACCGTGTCACACACTGGAACAAGGCGGCTGAGAAAATGACCGGGGTTCCGAAAGAAAAAGTTCTGGGATCGCACGACTATTCAATCCCGTTTTATAAAAAACGGAGAACGATCGTTGTCGATCTGCTCGATGCCGATGATGAGGTCATAAAAAGCAAATATGAATATGTTCGCCGGAACGGTCACGTTATCAATGCCGAGACCTACATACCCCATTTCAACGACAATAAGGGTGCCTACATCTGGATTGCCGCCTCTCCCCTTTTCGATTCGCAGGGAAACCGAGTCGGCGCTATCGAAGTGGTACGGGATGTTTCGGAGTTGCGCCTGCTTTTAGATTCACTGAAGGAGAGTGAAGAACGATTTCAGCAGTTGGCGAACAATATCAATGAAATATTTTTTCTTCTCGATAAAGAAACCAGATCTTTTCTCTATATCAGCCCGGCAGCGCAGCAGATTCTCGGGATCCCCCCTCCCCGGGCAATGCAAATGGGTCAAGAGCTTTTTTCCATAATCCATCCCGACGACCGTGACACTTGCCGCTTTGCAGATCCGGAAATACGGTATACATCACCAATTAACGAGGAATTCCGGATTGTCCGCCCCGATGGCACGACAGCCTGGCTCAGAGTACGCACATTTCTTGTCAATGATGAAACCGGGAAAACCGTGCGAGTCGCAGGAATCGCTTCAGATATTACCATCTATAAAGAAGCCGAAGAAAATGCAAAACTTCATCAGCAACAGCTCGTCCAGGCCGACAAAATGGCCAGCCTGGGGATTCTGGTATCGGGTGTTGCTCATGAAATCAATAATCCGAACAATTATATCACGCTCAGTATTCCTCTGCTGCGCAAAGCCTGCGATGCTGTCGCGCCGATTCTCGAATCTCACTACAAAACCGGTATAGCACCGCCGCTCGGAGCAGCAAATTTTGAAGAATTCCGGAACAATATCAACTACCTGCTGACCAGCATCGAAGAAGGGGCCGAACGAATCAAAAATATCGTTTCAGACCTGAAAGAATATGCCAAAACAGATATGTCGGGCAAGGGTATGAAAGTCGATCTCAATGTGGTTGCCGAAGCGGCAGTTCATCTTGTAAAGAGCTATATCAAAAAGCACACTACCGCATTTTCGACGAACTTTACAGAAGGCAATGTGTTTATTACCGGAAGATTTCAACGCCTCGAACAGGTAGTCATCAACCTAATCCAGAATGCCTGCGACGCCTTAACAGACACCTCACAGACAATCCAGGTGTCAACCAAAATACTATCCGATAAAGAAGTGGCATTGATTGTTCAGGATCAGGGATGCGGCATTCCTGAAGAGGCGATCGGGAAAATACTGGATCCCTTTTTTACCACAAAACGCGACAATGGCGGCACAGGACTCGGACTCTCCGTTACCGCCGGCATCGTGCGCGATCACAATGGCGTTATCGATTTCGACTCCACTCCCGGTAAGGGAACCAGGGTTACGGTCATATTTCCCAGGAGCACGGAACCATGACCGGGAACATTCAAAAAATTTTAAAACCCGAAAATCCCATAGTCATCATAGACGACGACCGTAATTCCCTTCACCTCATGAATATGACACTCCAGGCAGCCGGGTTTAATAACATTATTATTTTTGACCGCAGCACAAAAGCGCTGAGGTGGACGGAGCAAAATGAATTTGACACCGTGGTTCTGGATATTGTTATGCCGGGAGAATCCGGTGTAGACACTCTTGACACATTAAAAAAGAATCAACCCGATGTTCCGGTAATCATGGCTACCGGCGTTAACGAGATGAATACGGCAATCGGATGCATGAAAAAAGGAGCGCATGATTACATTGTTAAACCACTTGAAAGCGAGAGGTTTGTTTCGAGTGTCGCCAATGCCGTAAAATTACGCCGGCTTCAGCGGGACTACCTGCAGTTAACGAAAACAATCCTGGCCGAGGACCTTCGAAATCCGGAAGTTTTTGCCCCTATCCGTACTAAAAACCCACGGATTCTGTCGATTTTCCGCTATATTGAAGCCGTGGCGGCGACCCACTACCCTATTCTGATCACCGGCGAAACAGGATGCGGCAAAGAGCTTTTGGCGCGCGCAATCCATTTGTCGAGCGGTGTTGCCGGCGATTTTATTGCGGTTAATGTTGCCGGCCTCGATGACAATACCTTTACCGACACACTTTTTGGTCATGTCAAGGGTGCTTTTACCGGTGCGGATTCGGATCGCGCCGGAATTATTGTTACAGCATCCAACGGAACCCTGCTTCTGGATGAAATCGGCGACCTCAGCCCTCAATCGCAGATTAAACTGCTCCGCCTTTTACAGGAGCACGAATACTATCCTCTGGGCTGTGACTCGCCGAAAAAAAGTTCATGCCGATTGATTGCCGCTACCAACAAAAGCATCGATGAACTGGCGGCATCGAAGTCCTTCCGAAACGACCTTTACTATCGGCTCAGAACCCATCATATCGCCATCCCACCGCTCCGCGAACGTAAAGACGACCTTCCGGTACTGCTCGATTACTTTATCGAAGAAGCAGCAGAGGAGCTGAAGAAAAAAAAGCCTCCATACCCCCGGGAACTGATCGACCTCCTCGCAACCTATTCATTTCCCGGCAATGTACGGGAAATGCAGGCAATGGTCAGGGATGCGGTTTCCATGCATACTTCGGGTACCCTGTCGACAGAATCGTTCCGCAAAACAATATGCCCTGAAACCACTGCCGGTCAGACATCCGCAGACTCAGAAAAAGAAACACGTGTTACTTTCCATACTGCCCTTCCAACCCTCTCACAAGTCCAGGATGCACTGGTTCAAGAAGCGTTCGACCGTTCGAATGGCAACCAATCCCTTGCCGCCCAACTGCTGGGAATCACACGCCAATCCCTCAGTTATCGCCTTAAAAACATGAAAAAGCAGTGAAGGCCTGCAGAAATATCTGACACCGCACATTTTTCTGCCCTCCCATAACCCTTTGATTCCCTGAAATATAGACACCCATCTCCCTGCCCCGACGCAGAAATATCTGCACCCCCATAGTCTTTCCGGAAAAACATTCCACACTGTAAGTATATGGTTTTAAAGAAATTAGCCCCAACAAGTATCCTCTGGCACAACCATTGCATTGATATTTGGCCATGAAAACAGCCACACAACAAGCTTCACGAATACTTGTTGCCGATGATGAGGAAAAAATCCGATTCTGCATCAATCTTGCCCTCAAGATGAAAGGGTATGATGTCGAATGTGTTGCCGATGGTATAACGGCGCTGAAGAAAATCATCGAAAGCGAGGAAAGTGACCGCCCCTATGATCTTTTTATCTGTGATATCCAGATGCCATCCATGAACGGTGAAGAATTGATTGCCAAATTGCAAACCGCCGGTATTGAGATACCGATCCTTGCAATCTCGGGATATGGCGACAAAGACCTGGTAATTCGCCTCATGCGTAACGGATGTCATGATTTTATGGACAAGCCCTTTGAACCGGAAGAAATAGAAACCCGTGTTGAAAAGCTCTTATCAGAACTCAGGTTCAAATCGGCAGCCCTCAAGAAAAAAAATCGCCTTGCCCGTCTGGGAAAAAATTTCAGATCCGTCGCCCATGATCTCAACAATCTGTTAGGTGGCGCCCTGGGCTACGCCGATATGGCGCTGGAGCATTGCAACGATGCTGGTCGTTCCGATGATTATATCAGAAAAATGCTCAAGTCGACAACCATAGCCGCCCAAGTGTGCAAATCCCTTCTGGCAATAGACAAAACCGGTTCTTCAACGGAATCCTTTATGGTACGAACCGAAGCCGGTGCGATAGTCGAACGTGCAACCGCAGCGATCGCCGGAATCGCACCATCGAATATTACCGTCTCCGCAGAAACACTAAACCATCCGGTGTGGATCAAAGGGGATTCTCTGCTCCTCCAACGGGCAATACTGAACCTTGCACTCAATGCCCTCGATGCTATGCCCGGTGGAGGAGCTTTACATATAAAACTACAGCACGCCCCTGTCCCTCCAAAACAGAGCGACAACGATTTTGGTTATGTTCAAATAGTAGTCGGTGATACCGGAACGGGAATTTCAAAAGATATCGGGGATATAATATTTGAGGATAGATTCACGACAAAAAAGGACGGTAACGGTATGGGCCTCCCAATTGTCAAAAACATAATCGAAAAGCACGGCGGATGGATCGAGCGATCGAGTAACGGGGAGAATGGCGCCGTTTTTATCCTGTCTATTCCGCTCGATAACAGGAGGTGTGCTGTCGATGAAACAAGTGAAAACAACCATGTATTACAACCACCAGTTAAAGGAGGTGCGGATGTTTAAGGATATGAAGCTTGCCACGAAAATAACGCTGGGATTTGGAGCATTGATTGTTGTTGCTCTTGTTCTGGGTATTGCCGGCTGGATGAGTGTAAAGGGTATGTCGGACAATTTCGCCAGGACCGATGCCGGCAACGAATGTCTTAACGTGCTGAATCAAACCGGAAGTTTGCGCAGAGAATTTGCCATTTATGGTTTTGATGTACAAAAAGGCGAAACCAAAAACGCCGCGGAAAAATGGGCGGCGTCATACGACAACTTCAATAAAAAACTCTCCCATCTGGGAACCCTTAAAGGTCTGAAAATGGTATACAGGGATAAGGCCATGCAGGCCCAGAAGAGCGGCGAACGCTACAAGGATGCATTCGAGCAACAAAAAGAATCGCGCACCAGTAAAGATGATGCCTTTTCTGAATGGGGCAAGATTGGCTGGGAAGTCACCGATTATTTCGAACATCTCGACAATCAAAATATCGGCACACTTCGACAGGATTTTGTCGAGCCCTTCCTGCTTCTTCGAGTGACCGCGGTCTATTTGCTTGCCACCGACGGTGAGGAACAATGGGAATCATTTTCCAATCAGATTATAAAGGTTAAAGATGGGCTTGAAGAGTGGCGGCGGGGCGCTGCCCAAATGAATGAAACAGCTGAGATATATGCAAAACTGAGTTCCTATATCGAGCGATATGGTCAGGCCGGCGATCAATACTGGGATGCAGTCAAGAAGAAAGAGAAAGCCGATCAGCTTATGGCCGCGGAAGCATCTCATATCCTCGGTGATATCACTTCGATTCGGGAGGGTCTCGAAAAAGACATGAAATCGATGGCTGCCCAGACGACCGGGATGGTAATCATTATTACGATAATTGCCATTATTATCGGCGGCGCACTCTCCTTTTTTATCACCCGGAGTATTGTGCGTCCTATCAATGCGGTTATCGACAGTCTGTCGAGTGGCTCCGAGCAAGTGGCATCGGCATCAGAACAATTGTCATCATCGAGCCAGCAGATGTCGGAAGGCGCCAGCGAACAGGCATCAAGTCTCGAAGAAGTTTCCAGCAGTTTGGAAGAGATGTCATCCATGACAAAACAGAATACCGGCAACAGCCGCCAGGCAACCTCCATGGCCGGAGAGGCTTCCGGGTCCGTCTCCCAGGGCAAAGAACGAATGGGCCGGATGAGTGATGTTATCAACCGTATCAAGGTTTCGTCTGATGAAACCGCAAAAATAGTCAAGACAATCGATGAAATCGCCATGCAGACAAACCTCCTTGCACTCAATGCTGCGGTTGAAGCGGCTCGAGCCGGTGAAGCAGGACGAGGATTTGCCGTCGTTGCCGAGGAGGTGCGCAACCTTGCTCAACGGTCGGCTGATGCTGCTAAAAATACGGCAAACCTCATTGCGGAATCGCAGAAAAATGCTGAAGACGGCGTTGAATCATCAAAGGATGTCAATGATATCCTGGAAGATATTACCGAGAAAGTGAAAAAAGTCGATCAGCTCATCGCCGAAGTGTCGGCCGCCAGTGATGAACAATCGCAGGGTATCGACCAGATTAACACCGCCATTGCCCAGATGGATACGGTCACTCAGCAGAATGCCGCCAATTCTGAAGAGTCGGCCTCTGCAAGTGAAGAACTCTCCAGTCAGGCCCAGCAGTTGAATTCCATGGTGGGGGAGTTGACCAGAATTGTTCAGGGATCATCGATAATAACCCATTCATCATCCCGGATCTCTGATCACTCAAACAGCGGCGGTTCATTGTCGCCCGCAAAAAGAAAACGGGGTTTTCAGGCTTTGCATTCATCCAGAGACAGCGGATCACTGCAATTCCATGCGAAAAAGAATGGAAATCTGAACAAGAACGACGGCAACGGACATCGTCCGGCAACAGCACAGGCCAAAGAAGTAAGGCCCCAGGAGGCTATTCCCTTTGACGAAGATATCGACCTGAAGGAGTTTTAATCGACTCAATAACACCCGGAGTGTCATACGCTGCCTCGTGTCAGTTTGACGCTCCGGATTTTTATCCGACCATTACGGCCCGGTCTCCCGTACCCTGCGTCTTTCACCGGCGGTGTATCGAAGTCACAGCCTTGCGGCAATCGGTGTTGCCTGTCATGAAGCAGGTCATGCGATCCAGCATTCCACCGGATTCGCGCCACTTCACCTTCGCACCGCGCTTGTCCCCGCTACCAATGCCTCGAGCTGGCTCTCCTATATAGTCATTATGCTTGGATTCCTCTTTTCCTCACAACAGTTCATCTTACTGGGTGCATTGATTTTCAGCGCTGCCGTACTTTTTTCGTTGATCACTCTTCCGGTAGAATGGGATGCCGGCTGGCGGGCTAAAAAGCTGATGGTCAGTACGGGAATAGTCTCCTCTAAAGAATCGGTGTATGCGGCAAAGGTACTGAATGCCGCGTTTTTAACCTATGTGGCTGCGACGGTCAGTTCGGTGTTGACGCTCCTGTACTATCTAATGCGGGCAGGTATTTTCGGCGGAGGAAATGATTAAGGTCTTTGCAGATATCCCCTATTTGGGCGGACGGGAATTCTTTAGACATAACGCCGTCAGATCATCGATATTTGCCTCTCCGGCACACATGACCGTATCCGCACCACCCCAGTATATTTTAACGGTACCATCATGCTCCGGTAGTGCACCGCAGGTAAAAACCACGTTATGCACATAACCGGTCACCTCCCAGGGATCTTGAGGTTGGAGAATCCATTCATCACCGACACCGATAATCTGTGAGGGATCATTGAGATCGTGCAATGCAACACCCAGCCGATACACGGCGCCAGCCATGGTAGGAAAAACACCATGGTAAATGTGAAGCCATCCTTTATCGGTCTCAATCGGTGTTGCACCAGGACCGATTTTCATTTCATCCCAGTGATAGGTGACCGGTTTCATTACCACGCGGGAATCACCCCAATGGACCAGGTCGGGTGAATATGATATCCATATCGACCATGGTGAAATCTCCGAATGAGGACGGTCCAGCCGAACATATCTGCCGTCAATTTTCCGGGGGAAAATCACCACATTACGGTAATCAGCTTCGGTGATCAAGGCCACCCGCTTAGCCGATGAAAAATCGGTTGTTTTTGCCAGAGCAATTCTGACTCCATGACGGGAATAGGCGCTGTAGGTAAGCAGATATTCATCTCCTAAAGCGCAAACACGGCAATCCTCAACGCCATACTCTTCGTATTCGGCAAAAATTCCCGACCGGGCGGGGATCAGAAAAGGTTCCGGACGAACGTCAAAATGAAAACCGTCACTGCTCTCAGCAAGACCGATAACCGAGCGGCCATTGCGCCGGTGAGATCTGAACAGCATGATATACCTGTCATTAAATTTTGCCATGCCGGCATTATGCACCGTTTCAACCGGATAAGGCACATCTTCTTTTGTAAGGATCGGATTACCTGAATATCGGCGAACAATTTCTTTTTTCATACTATATCCCCCTCTTATGAATGCTCCCTTTTTGTGGTTTTAAATCTCATGTGACGGTTAATCGAATGTAATTCGCATGGCCGGGATGACCATGCCACATATCATTCTATGTTTCTTAACGGGGAACCCGAATCTATGAAGACCGGGAAAGGATCTCGCGGTAAACGCGGACATATTCTCGGGCCATCCGTTCTTTTGTAAACCGCTGCTCGACAACGTCACGGCATGTGCTTCGATCGATTTCACCAATTCTTCCCACACATTCCACTGCTTCGGAAACCGTCTGAACCAGAAAGCCCGTTTTATTGTGATCGATCAGTTCGGGCATACTTCCCCTGGAAAAAGCGATAACCGGTGTTCCGCATGCCATGGATTCGACGACCGACAGACCAAAGGGTTCATTGAAATTGATTGGGTGGAGCAGTGCCACTGCACGACCGAGTATATCGTCCCGCTTATCCGGGCCTACGCTGCCGATATAGCGGACTTCACCGGATTTTACCGCCGGCTCAACATAACGCTCAAAATAGCGCGTATCCTGAATAACCCCTGCCATAATCAATTCTTTGCCGCAAAGCCGTGCAATTTCTATCGCTTCCTTTGCTCCCTTGTCGGGATGAAACCTTCCGAAATAGACCAGATAATCGCTTTCCGGACTGGGATGAAATTTTATGGTACCGATATCGACACCGTGATATATCGTGGCTTTGTAGGTCAAATCAGGAGACCGATCGGCATTACTGATGGAAACATAATGGGAAAGACCGTTATACCTTTTGTAAACCGTTAGGATTTTCGGTGATGAAAACCCGTGGATGGTCGTGAGTATCGGGGTTGAAAGTAAATTGCTGTAGGAAAGAGGAAGGAAATCAAACTGATTGTGAACCAGATCGAATTTTTCAGCATTTTCAAAACAATGAGCGATATGAAGACACTCCCATACTTTCGGCTCGATTTCCGGATCATCTTCGTAGCCGCGGGGACAGACGGCTTTAAGTTGTGCCGTGGTGATTGAATCCTCCGTAGCGAACAACGTGACATCAATACCAATCCGTACAAGTTCTTCGGTGAGAAGCGAGGTCACCAGTTCCCAGGGACCATAATGCCGGGGGGGTGTCCTCCAGGCAATCGGAGCAAGCATGGCAATTCTCATGTGATTACCTTTATAAGAATAGGGGTGATGGAGTAGTGGAGTAATGGGACAGTGAATGCAATTCCTTGATTCCGAACTCCGTTACTCCATTCCTCAATTCGTTATTTCCATTCCATGGCGCCAACTATTTCCTTAATATCGGCAAGTGCGAAACTGGTTGCATAATCAGACATGGCATAAGGGATGATGAGTTTACCCTTATGCAGTAATGCACCGCAAGTGTACACAACATTGGGAACGTATCCTGCCCGTTCATTTTCGTTGGGCGCCAGAAGCGGCTCCCGGAGTCGTCCGATAATATTGGATGGAATGTTCTTATCAAGAAGAAAGGCGCCGATACAATATTCTCTCATCGGCCCGACGCCATGACTGAGCACCAGCCATCCCTCATCGATCTCAACCGGTGAACCGCAATTTCCCAGCTGAACATACTCCCAGGGAAAGGTCGGTTTAGCAATCTGGTGTGGATCGTACCAGAAATGGATATTGTCGGAATACATGATAAAGAGGTTTTCATTGTCCTGCCGGGAAAGCATCGCATAGTTACCGTTGATTTTTCTGGGAAACAGGGCCATTCCTTTGTTCTTGACCGCTGGTCCGTTGAGTGTAATGAATCTGAATGAGACGAAATCTTCGGTCCTCAGAAGTTCGGGGATAACGGTCTTACCGTCAAAGGCGGTAAAGGTACCATAGTAACACGTTGAGCCGTCATCGTCCACAAAGCGTACAAACCGGGCATCTTCAATACCGTTTCGTTGCGTTGCTGTTGATGGAAAGATCGTTTTTTCCGAAGTTCGTTGATAGGCCTCGAAGGTGACTTCATAATTCGAATAGGCCAGTGAGAGCATGCCTTCAACCGTATGCTCAGCCTCTCCGGAGCCCGGATTTTCCCGCCGAATATTATTGGTGACCTCTTTCAATTCATTGAGCGTGAAATTTTCAGGGAGTGTGGAGAGTGCGTGCCTGCTGAAATAATTTTCGAATTCGAGTTCCCCCAGTTTCCGGGCAAAAACATCTTTGTCGTACGTTTTATTCGGAATTTTCACCGGCTCCGTTACAAAAGTCGTCGGCCGTCTGAGTTTTACTTTAAAATTATCGGTAATTATTCCTTCCCGGAAAACAATCGAAGAAATATGCCCTTCACCGGTAGCCCGCAAACTCATGATAAACCGTATAGCACCCGAAGGAAGATCCGATTGATCGGGATGGAGAACAATTGACGGATTAAAAAGAGCGGCCGATTCAAGCGAATACTCCTGCGTGAAATAGGCGCCGATAAGTAGTCGGCGTTCTTCGGACAAGGGGGTATCGGTTACCGTCCATTTCTCCACCTTTTCAAAATGTTGAAGAAGCACATCTTTGATATTCTGATGCCTTTGAGTAAAGTCGGTGATTACATTTTTGAGATAATGACGAACCTGCTCTTCGGTTAATGTCATGACCCGGGCAATTATCCTCGAACGTTTGTTTTCATCCAGAGGAATAAAGGGACGGACCAGCACACGTTCCTGCGAGGGTTTGAGTATAGCCTCGAGCCGTTGTAATGAAATTTTCTTTTTCATAGTATTACTCATCTTTGCCTTGTTATTGGTTCAGCTTAATGTTCGATTGGATTAATATATTGTAATCGTTTTTGTTCTGCACAAAAACCATGCATTGCCAGAAGTGAAAGCAGCCAGGCAAGGGTCGATTCGGCTCCCTGATTCAAATTCGGCCCGTCGGGGGTCAAACCGTCCCGGCAACCACCGGTTGTATAATCGTAGAGAGGTTCGTTGAGATCGTTATGCCCTAAAAACCAGTTGAATACCATTTGCGCCATGGTGCTGTAATGATCGTTACCGGTCATGTTATAGGCAAGAATGCATGTTTCTACCATCGCCTGCGCTTCAATGGGCTGCTGATCGAACAGCGGCTTGGTTTCTCCCTTTTTCAGCCATCCATGGTTGCCGATGGGAGAGAACCGGTCGTTTCCTTTCTGAATATTAATAAGCCAGTCGAGCGTCTTGAATCCGGTCTCGATCATGTCGTCCCGTTGCAGCCATTGACCGGAAAGAAGCAGTGCCTGAGGAATTTTGGCATTAGCATAGGTAACAATTTCATCCTCGAACCACGGCCATTCATCATCAAGATGGGAATTAAACTGACTGGACAGGGTATTTGCAAGCTTCTCCCGGATTCTCCGAACTTCACTGTCACCGGAAAAGCGCGCAAGATAAGCATGAATCCCTACCAGGGCAAAGGCAAGTGCCCGGACATGTTTCAATTTTTCCACAACCTTAATGCCCTTATGAAACATGGTGGTACTCAGCGCCGTGCATCCCCGGTCCCGCGAAAGAGCCGCGCATACTCCCAGACCCCAAATGGCTCTTCCCTGACTGTCTTCACCACCTTTTGATTCGAGCCACCGCCTGTCGTAGGACATAAAATTTCGAAACCACCCGTTGTTACCGTTAAATGCATGCTTGATAAAGGCGAGATATTTCTTCTGAAAACGAACAAGCCGGATATCATCAGGCATCAAATTGTGAGCCATCACCATGACGATCAACGCCCGCGTATTGTCGTCAATACAGTAACCATGGTCATAATCGGGCACGGTAAAGGATGCATGCTGGGTCATTCCGGTATCATCGGTCATAGCAAAACAATGATCGAGGTTAATTTCCGGCAGGCTGGTTTTTTCCTGGTCCGGGATTTTATGATCAAATACGATTCGGGACCTGCTGGCGCGCTCGGCCTTTGCTTCACCCAATACCATCATGTAATCCGCCGCCACCTGATTCCAGACAGCTCTGCGGGAAAAGGTGTACGCCCGTTTCCTGATAGCATTCCGCTGTACTTCATCATCAAGAAGCTCCCTTACCGCACAGGCCAGGGCACGGGAATCTCTGAAATCGACAATCACCCCGCGATCATCGGCAATCATCTCCTGTGCATACCAGTACGGCGTCGAAACGGTAGCTTTCCCCACCCCCATTGCATAGGCAAGGGTCCCCGATACAATTTGCGCTTCCGAAAGATAGGGAGTGACGTAGACATCACAGGCCCCAAGGAATTCACATAATTCTTTGATATCCACAAAACGATTAAAAAACTTTATATTGCCATAGACACCTTTGGACATGGCTAATCGCTCGAGGTACTGACGATACTCTTCACCCTGTGTCTTCTTGATATGAGGATGTGTTGCACCAACAACGATATAGACAACATCAGGATGATGGTTTACAATCATGGGAAGTGCCTCAATCATGTATTCGATACCCTTATTGGGCGAAATAAGTCCAAAAGTCAACACAACCTTTTTCCCTTCCACCCCAAATTTGTCTTTATAATAATTAGGATCCACAAAAGGCATATCCGGAATTCCATGATGAACAAGAGCAATTTTCTCAGAGGGGATGTTATAAATCTCTTTTAAAAAATGTTTTGCCTTTTCCGACATCACCACCAGACGAGTAGAAAGGGAGCTGATTTCATCAAGCGCTTTTCTCTGCTCCGCAGTGGGATCCTTTAAAACGGTATGGAGGGTAGTCACCACCGGCATCCGCAAGCTCCGCAGGAGTGAATTGACATAACTCCCCGCTTCACCGCCAAAAATCCCATACTCATGCTGGACCAAAACTACATCCACCTGACTGATATTGAGGTAGTCTCCTGCAAGACGGTATTCGCTGAGACGGCTCTGATTGATCTCGAAGTGTACCTTATCGGGATAGCGATAGCCTTCAAGCCTGTCGTTCATTGCCACCGCCCAGCAATCGATATCGTTTCCCGCTTTTGACAATGCAGAAACAAGATCCGTGGTAAATGTCGCAATTCCGCACATACGGGGCAGATAATTCCCAATTACCGCAACTGTTCTGATTTTTTCCATGAATATGTCTCACCATCTCTTGTTAAGGTTTCGTACGACCATACCAGGTTTATCGAGGTAACAGCGATATCACCGTCTGTATCAGAGAATCAAATGTAAGCAACAAAGGAATGCGGACTATGAATCGCCCTAAAGAGTCATAATGAATATAAAGAAACTATATTCTCTTGTTTCGCCGTCTCCAGTCTCTATCTGAATTGTGCGAATCATGATTGGAATTGAAACTCTTTAAAAATATTCCATGGTGACTAAATCTTCAATAAAGAAATAAAAAGTTACGTCTCACGTATAATAACGGCGCATGCACCAAGAACTATTCCGGCGCCGATTATCATGGAAACGGTAAGCGATTCATTGAAAAAGAGTACGCCCGCCGTTACGTTGAGCACCGGGGCAGTCATGATAAAAAGCGCTCCGGTTGCTACTGATATATACCGATATCCTTCGGTAAATACCAATTGACCGATTGCAGCCAGTATTCCGATTATCAGAACAATTACCCCCGTCTTCATTCCCATAACCATGGGTGATTGCGAAGAAAACGCAGGAATCAGAACAAGCCATAAACCAACAATACATTGAGAAAAGTAGATCGATGAAGAATTGTCGGTAGCATGCAGTTTCTTGACCAGAACGACGGCGATTCCTCCGGAAACGGCCCCGACAATCGCAAGGATTTCATATTTCCCGATACCCAACAGGCCCCGGGAACCATCGCCTCTTGTTATAATCATTATGAGTCCTGCAAAGGCGGCGGCAATAGCACACCATTTCAGAATACTGATACGTTCTTTCAGAAACAACCCGCTGAACAGGGCGGCAAAGATCGGATAGGCATACAATACGACCGACCCTTTGATCACTCCCAGATGGGTAATGGAAGAAAAGGCAAAAATGATTGCTACTCCTCCGAACAGCCCCCGCAAAAACAGCGTCCTTTTTGCAACAAATTCGAGTTTTATTTTACCTGCCACGGCAAGAGTACTCAGCAATGCTATGCCGATCAGAAATCGGAACATGGTTGTCGTGTACGAATTAAATTCCGCTACATATCCAACAAGGCACACCATTGTACAGAAAGCCAGATTTCCCGCACAGAGCAGGGCTACTCCTTTGATTGTTCGACTCTCGATCATACGTCCCTCCCTCAGAGCCGTTAAATAAAAAAAGCCCGCCGTCGGACTCTACCAACGGCGGGCTTGCATATTCGTTGTATTACTCTGTGCACTAGGTCACCCACCATTGGCAATGCCGGTCGGCCTTAAAGGCGCGCGCTTTTACGGCTACTGTTCTGAGCCACTGCCAATTGGTGATATGTGCACACGAGTAAATCATGATTTTTTTTTCTTGATGTAATGAAAGGGTAATATACAAGATCGCAGGGAGATGCACAAATTTACCATTGATAAGCTCCCCGCTCAGATCTATTAAAAGCCGTGTAAAACCGCTATCGTCATGCTAAAACCATATCCTCACCCCTCTTCATCGACCGCTTCCGACTGCGGGTATTATCGCACCATTCCCTTTAGGGAATCTTTTCCGTGAAAAACCGGGATAATATGGGTATATTATAATAAATACTATTATATGAAACCCTCCCGGTTCAAAATCGAGAATTTGGGGATTCAGCAAAAAGGAGTCTACCACGTGAGGGAAGCAGCACGAGGGATATTGTGCCTTGCACTTGTCATTCCAGCCCATACGCAGGTTACTCTCAGTTCCACCGGTTCCGAAACAACGGTGCCGCGCGAGCGGATGATTACCTATCTTTTTATTGGTCATTCGAATATGGCCGGGCGGACCAACGATCCAGAAGATTTACGCCCGGTTTTCCACCAGCCCCATTCCCGCTGCTGGAATTTCAATATTGTCGATGATTTCACCGATCCTGCACTCAACGATTATCACCACCAGTGGATTCCGGCACAGGCACAGATCCATCAAGACATGAACAGCAGTTCCAGCCAAGTCCAATGCGGTCCGGCAATGGCTTTTTTAAAACAGATGGCCACCGAATATTCCGATTACTATTTCGGTGTTACTCAGAATGCCGAATCTGCGGCGTCAGTATGGAAATATCGTAACGATACCAACAAGAGCGACGGCCCCCCTCTGTATTCCCAGATACTTGCCGCGGCAACTGAAATAAATCAGAATACAACAATCGGTGGAGTGGTCATGATGCTCTGCCTTGCCGACGGGCTCCGTCACCCCGACACTTACAAACAGAATGTTAAGGACCTTGTGGCAATGCTCAGAAACGATCTGGATCTGCCTCAGCTCCCGGTATTTATTTCAGATTATGAATACGGCTCGACCGGACCACGCCACCCCGACGAACCGGGAGCGCAAATTGTCATCCAGGCCAATCAGGAATTACCCAATGAACTGGACCATTGCTATCTGATCCCTACCAATGAATGGTCGAACCAACAGGTGTATATGCAGGATGATCATCATTATAATCTCACGGGATATATACGGTGGGCCGAAGAACTGGTTGCGGTTATCAAGAACAACAATCTTGGCCCCGTGCCGTTGTCTGATACCGAGCCCCCCTCCGCTCCAGAGGGTCTTGTTGCCGAAAACGAATCCGCCAACAGCATTCGTGTTTCATGGAGTGCATCAAGCGATAACGATGCTGTTGAGAAATATGCTGTCTTCATTGACGGCGATTCGGCAGGAAGTACCGGAGGTATATCGTATCTTGTTGAAAATACTACTCAATGTCATACCTATACATTTTCGGTGAAAGCATTCGATTTTTCAGGAAATATATCCGGACCGAGTAATCCCCTGATCTTCGAATCAAATTGCACCTCCGATACTATTCCGCCGTCACCCCCGCCCTCCCTTTACGCGACCGATACGGCCTCCCGTTCAATTACCCTTTTATGGAAAGCCTCAAACGATAATATGAGCATCCACACTTATCATATTTACCAAAATGGACGTCTTGTCGACAGCACATCCGATACTACGACAAAAATCGTTAACCTTACCCCTGCAACATTCTATGCTTTCTTTGTAAGAGCAGTCGATAATGTGGGCAATTATTCGGTCCCGAGTGAAACGCTGACTGTTACTACAAAGAATATCTGTGCCGACTCTTTTCCCTTGAAAATTAATCTGGGAGGAGCGGCTTTCAACAATTACAAAGCAGACCAACCCTATACCGAAGAGGTATATTACGGCTATGTAACCGAAGGAAGAACCACCTCCACAGAAGCTGCAATCGACGGGACTGATGATGATGCTGTGTATCAGAGTATCCGTTACGGCGATTTTGATTATACGATCAGTGTCCCGCGGGGAGATTATATCATATCCCTTCTCCTGGCCGAAAGCTTTGCCGGGAAAAGTAGCGGATCGCGGCTTTTCGACGTCAGCTTCAACAACACCGTTATTGACGGATGCCCCGTTGACATTTTCGACAGCGCAGGAGCCGATGCTGCATTGAAATTGGTGCGAGAAATTCGGGTACAGAATACCACAATCGACATTTCATTCAGACGAACCCCGAACTCATCATATTCTCCTGTCTGTTCGGGATTCATTATTGAGCAGGCCCCGGCATATCGCATTGAACCCTTGACACACGACACCGCTGAAGCATACGACACTGTGCAAATCAACTGGAAAACCAATGAAGGTCTGGTAAATGAGGCCCGATTGTGGATTTCCCCGGATTTCGGTATAACATGGCACGAAATTTCGCCCGGCTCTATATCCGACCTCGATTCATCATGGGAAAACTTTGCCTGGGCAATACTCCCGGTAATCGAAGGTGATACGATTGCGGGTAAAACATGTTCGGTGAGAATTACCGATTATGATAAGATCTACAAAATTGTTGCAGATGATCAATTTTATGTATCGCCTTCCTTTGCCGATGCACACCCCCGTACCGGATCGTATTCTTTTCCCGCTCATATAAGGACTACCATATCGGATCGCAAAGCATCGCTCCATATCGGAGGGAAAGGTTCTTTTCGCATCACGCTGAATACGCTTGCCGGACAAACTGTTTACCGGTCCCGAGGTAAAGCTCCTGCGACAATCTATCTGCCGCACTCGAGTTATAAGGTGCAGAACTTCTTTATATTGCAGTTAGAATATAACGGCATAACAACCGTTCAAAAACTGCTAACCATATACTAAAGCCGGTCCTGCCTGTTTGCAAAGAACATACTCCTTTTTTTTATGTCCCTGTTCGAACCACGAAGCCCCTGTCCTGAAACCTGCTATTCCCCATTTTAATTCGGATTGGTCTACCATAGCGACATTCCCTTGCTCCAGGGTATGGGTTTTAATATTTTCATATAGCTGGATTTATGATGGTATGGGAGCACTGTTTACCTATGCGCTCCCCCCATCGTACAGGCAATAATACGTTTGCCCGTCGGCAGAACGCCGAAAAGGATGAATTTTTTCGGCAAATCTCACACAATTTCCCCCCTTGGAGGAATATATGAAATTCACTCATTGCAGTCGTGGTATTGTAGCGATACTCACCCTTATTGCAGGATTGTATTGTAGCAATCCAACCAGCGTCAAACCGAGCGACCCGATAATTCGTACGCTCTCTGTGGAAAACACCAGTGTTGGAATTAATGATTCGGTCCACCTTCACGCCAAGGCCAAAGACACCTATACCGGAGCAATCGTGAGCTATGAATGGAAAATCGGTGATGGATCATGGATTACGACCGACAGTGGGGGTGATACGACCATTATCGCTCCTTCAACGGCCCAAACCCTTGTCTGCAGCCTCAGAGCGACCGATGATGACGGTAAAAGTGTCAAAGGTGCGATAACCATAACGGTCGAAACACGAGCGCCGACTGCCGACGCCGGAAACGATACAACGGTCGGTATCAACGACACGGTCTATTTCAACGCTACCGGCGCCGATGAAACCACGGTTGCCGAGTATGCATGGAAATGCGGAAACGGCGACTGGATCGTGGTTCCCGACGGCGACACATCACTTGCCGCACCAGCAACAGCACAGACATGGACGTGCAGCCTCAGGGTAACCGACGACGACGGCAACATGGTTTACGATACAAAGACAATTACAATCGAGTCGCGGATCCCTACCGCCGACGCCGGAAACGATACAACGGTCGGTATCAACGATATGGTCCATCTCAAGGGAACCGGGACCGATGAAACCATGGTGACTGAATATGCATGGAAATGCGGAAACGGTGATTGGATTGTGGTTGATGACGGCGACACATCACTTGCCGCACCAGCAACAGCACAGACATGGACGTGCAGCCTCAGGGTAACCGACGACGACGGCAACATGGTTTACGATACCGTCGCAGTAACGGTGGAAACTCGTGCGCCGGTCGCCGATGCCGGAACGGACAAGACCGTGGGAATCAACGACTCCTACGAGCTTATCGGGAGCGGCAGCAGTGACGAAGGTGCTTTGGTCGCGTATGCATGGAAAATCGGCAACGGCGACTGGTCACCGGACAATGACGGCGATACGACACTTACGGCACCGTCCACGGCACAGACACTTATCTGCAGTCTCCGGGTCATGGATGACGACAACACCTTCTCCTATGACGCCGTAACCGTCACGGTCGAGACACGTGCCCCTGTTGCCGACGCAGGAACAGATACGCTGGTTGCTAGGGGCGAAACCGTTCATCTGACCGGCAGCGGCAGCAGCGATGAAACATCGATCACTGAATACGCATGGAAATGCGGCACCAACAACTGGGTGGTTGTTGGCGACGGCGATACCTCGGTAGTCGCCCCCACTTCGACAACGGAATGGGAATGCATTCTGAGAGTCACCGACGACGACAATAATATGTCCTATGACACGGCTTCCGTGTTCGTGACCGTAATTGCCTTTGATACTTCATCATCTCAGAGAATTTCCGGGGACTCGACGTTCTCCTGGGAACATAGGATTGGTGGAGAAAGTAACAGAGTTCTGCTTATCGGTATCGGCGCCAATACCGTCGTAGAGAGCAGCACCGCCAATATCGCCGTCAGTGTCACCTACAATGGTGTGAATCTCACCCGGGTGGCAAATGAAGGCGAGCTTGGTTGGGGCCACGACGCCGACGTCTCGTTGTGGTATGCGCTTGACGCCGACCTTCCTGCGACAGGGAGCTATACCGTTGAAGTTACTTTTGACAGCACGATCGATGACGGGGCCTGCGGGGGAATCAGCCTGTACAATGTAGCCCAAGCTGCTCCGGAAGCCATTGACTCATCGGTAATACGAGGACAATGGGACAATGTGATAAGCACTGATGTGACCACGCTGACCGACGGCGCCTGGGTTATCGACGCAGTTACCAACAAACCCGGGTTCGGGGCATATTCTCCTCTCGTGCCGACAGAAAAAGGACAATTCGAACGTCTTGACGTTGCAAATGCAAACGGCGGTGTGGCCATGAGCACAAAACCGGTCATATCGTCCGGACCATCAACCCTTGGCTGGACTTTCGACATTGGCCACGGCGGATGGGCCGCTCAGGTACTGGCGGTATTCGCTCCGGCTGCGCCGTAGTGAATATTGGTCCCCTTGGCAAAAAACGATCGCTTGAACGGGAGCGGGACGGGGATGGGGACGGCATTATGTTTTCGCCCCCACAAACTCTGCGATGTTGATGGAACAAACAATATCGCAGATAGAGCCTTCCCTGTCCGGCCGTTCCGGCCCATTTTTCCCGGGAAATCTATTTTGCCGTCCGTACCGCCCATACCTCGGTCTGCCGGAGAATTATAGTGAAATAGCGTCGCTGGCAATCATGCTGTAGATTTCCTTTTTGTTGTACATCCCATGGGGTCTTTCCTCAAGCAGGCCCCTCCAGCCTCAGGTCTCTTCCGGGAAGCAAAATCAACGTCCTTCATTCATCACCCGCCCTCAAAAATTATTTTGTTATAATATCACCCTGCGTGAAAAGGAAGACCTCTATGAATCAGGACTATCGTACAGAACACGACACCCTCGGCGCAATGGAAGTACCCGCCAACTGTTACTGGGGTGCGCAGACCGCACGGTCACTCAAAAATTTCTCGATCGGCACCGAAGGCATGCCCATTGAAGTGATCAGGGCCTTCGGCAGTATCAAAAAAGCCGCCGCGCTGGTCAATAATGAATTGGGCCTGCTTGACAATCTCACAAAAGAGCTGATTATCAAAGCGGCAGATGAAGTAATAACGGGGAAACTCGACTCCCATTTCCCCCTGCGGGTCTGGCAGACCGGAAGCGGGACGCAGAGTAACATGAATGTCAATGAGGTCATCGCCAACCGGGCAATCGAAATCCATGGCGGTATAGTAGGCAGCAAAGATCCGGTTCATCCCAACGACCATGTCAACAAATCCCAGTCATCCAACGATACCTTCCCCACGGCAATGCATATTGCCGCGGTTGATGAAATTCATAAACGGTTGCTTCCCTCGCTGGAAAAAATGCGGGCAACACTCGAGTCTAAAAGCAGGCAATTCGATTCTATTGTCAAGATCGGCCGGACCCATCTCATGGATGCTGTTCCCCTGACCCTGGGCCAGGAATTCTCGGGGTATGCATCACAGATAGAGAGCGCGCAGGAATCGATCAACCGCAGCCTCTCCCCTCTCTATGAGCTTGCCCTGGGCGGCACTGCGGTCGGCACCGGTTTGAATACGCATCCCGAATTTGCCGTCAAAACCGCTCAGAAACTCGCCGAACTCACCGGCTATCCTTTTGTCAGCGCCCCAAACAAATTCGCGGCACTTGCCGCGCACGACGCCTGTGTCCAGATGAGCGGGACACTGAAGACCCTCGCCGCGGCACTGATGAAATTCGCCAATGATATCCGATGGATGGCTTCCGGGCCGCGTTGCGGGCTCGGTGAATTACACATCCCGGCAAACGAACCGGGATCATCAATCATGCCCGGCAAGGTCAACCCCACGCAGGCCGAGGCGGTTACCATGATCGCCGCGCAGGTGATGGGAAACGATACGACCATAGGCATAGCGGGAGCATCGGGAAATTTCGAGCTCAATGTGTTTAAACCGGTAATTACCCATAATTTGCTTCAGTCAATACGGCTTCTTGCCGACGGCTGCACGAATTTCAACGACAAATGTGTTGCAGGCATTGAACCGGATGAGCATGCGCTTAAAAGGTATGTCGATAATTCACTAATGACCGTTACTGCGCTCAATCCTCATATCGGGTATGACAAGGCAGCAGAGATTGCAAAAAGAGCGCACAAAGAAAATACCAGCCTCAAAAAAGCGGCGGTTGCTTCGGGATATCTGACCGCAGAAGAATTCGACCGGACCGTTGTGCCAGCCAGGATGACACGCCCCGGCGCAGAATAAATGTACACTTGGTAGCTGTGCCCAAGCCGGAAAAAAGGCGTGTCTATCTATACACCCTAAATGTCTTGAAATTGAATCAAGATCACCCCTTTAGACAGCATACAAAACTATAATGATTTCATATGCCGGGCAAAAGCAGCTCCCAGTTCCTCTGCATTTTTCAGGTCCTCTTTTGTTGCTCCGCCCGGAAATTCATAGGACCTGAAGATATTCCATTTGAGGGGCTCGACAATTTTCTTGAGATGAGCCAGAGCGCCCCCGGACCATCCAAAACTGCCGAACAGCGCAGCTTCCTTATTTTTCACCGCTTTACGTGCCGCAAGCTCGAGTAGATCGGCAACGGGCGGAAACAAAGCAGCCTCATAGGTCGGCGTCCCGACTATCACTCCTTTTTTCGCCCAGAGGGATGGTAAAATGTAGCTCGGATGTATACGGGCAGCATCAAATATTTCCACATTGACACCTTCCTGCGAAATCCCCTGCCCCATCGCATTCATCATTTTTTCGGTGTTCCCGTACATCGAAGCATAAATGAGGGTTATGGCAGTCTCACCGCCGTCTTTGCCGTATTGCGACCATTTCTGATAAAGTTCGATAATCCGCTCCGGACGTTTTCTCCATACCAGCCCGTGAGAAGGAGCTATTGCTTCAATGGGAAGATCCGACAGTTTATTAATCGCCTTGAGTACCGGCATAAAATATTTCGACACAATATTTGAATAATACCGGAGCGCTTCCTGTTCATAAAAAGCGCAATCCGGACACTGATCGTCAAATATCGAACCTCTGAGCGCACCATACCCTCCGAATCCATCACAGGAAAACAGTATTTTGCCGGTCTCCTCGTAGGTCATCATGGTCTCGGGCCAGTGAACAAAGGGGGTCGAGAAAAACTTGAGCGTATGCTTTCCCAGCGACAATGTTTCGCCGTCGGATACCTCTTTGATATTTTCGGTAATACCATAAAAGTCTTCCAGCATCTTCCGGGTTTTGGGTGAACCAAGAAACTGGATCGAAGGAGCCATCCGTTTCAATGATTTTAATACGCCTGTATGATCGGGTTCCATATGATTTATGATGACATAATCGATCTCACTCAACGGAACAATATCGTCAATCTGATCAAAGAAATCATCGGATTTAAAAGCCTTGGCCAGATCGATAATCGCCTTTTTCTCATCGTTGATAAGGTAGGCATTATATGAAACCCCTTCCTGGGTAATGGGCCATAAGCCCTCAAAGAGATCTGTAGTGCGGTCATTGACTCCAATCCAGTAAATATCGGAAGACACTTTTATTGAACTCATATCTATCCCTTTCCTATAAACCGATTAATGGATCAGCAAATTCTGTACCACTATAACATACAAAATGGGAGCGAGAGAAAGACGCATGACTTGCTGATATTTTCCAAAATGTTTTATTACTACAATTATGTGTATTGGCATAACGTTTGCACCAACAAGAAAATAGTTGCTGTTAATTGAGAAGCGGAAAAGACTTGCGCAATGCCCTTGATGCTCTTTTAGAGGGCAAACCGGTTTCTCCCGATCAGAAGCCCAGTATCGGATGTAATATCAAATGGAAACCGGGGAATGAACCCGGCTATTTCGCTTTATGAGAATCAGGGATATTTCCCTTCAATTGAAGGTGGCGGTAAAGCCGAATCGATTACCTTGTCCGCTATGAAGGCACCGGCAAAACCCAGAAGAAACCCGCCTATCCCGACAATAACCGCCCCGCCGCCTTCAACGGGCAGCCCCAGAAGACTGTTCCATAGCACTAACGCCGCAACAAGTCCTGCGATAGGTAAACCGAAGACCAGAAGTGATGCAAAGGAGCGGCTCAGTCGGTAAAAGCGGATTCTCACATGTTCACCTTCGGAAAACTGTTGAGGATTCTGGAGAGGGACAGTAATTCGTTCAGGGTTTTTCTCCTGACCGCATCCTGAGGATTTTCCACAAGTTGCACACGCCGTAGAAACTGAACATCCGGGATTGACATGAACAACAAGATAATTCTCCGAGATTTTCGCCACGACCCCATTTTCGGTGCATTCGTTCGCAATTGCGGCGACAATTTTATTCATGACTACTCCAGGTACGCTCCAGATATCCTTCTCTCCCCGATCCTTTTTTGTACATTTTATAACGGAAAGGAGATTTTTTATAGTAGTCTTGATGATATTCTTCTGCAGGATAAAACTCACCGGCTTTTTCTATCCTGGTAACTATCGGGCTCTCATACTTTCCCGATTCCTCAAGCTTTTGTTTCGACCTTTCCGCCGCTGCTTTTTGTGTTTCGTTATGATAAAAAACAGCCGTCTCATACTGCGGTCCCCTGTCGGCAAATTGACCACCGGCATCGGTAGGATCGATATTTCTCCAGAACACCTCAAGAAGTTCTTCATAGCTTACCTTACCCGGATCGTAGGTTAGCTGAACGACTTCTCGATGCCCTGTCTTTCCCGAACAAACTTCTTCATAGCTCGGATTGGGGGTTTGACCGCCCGTATAACCGGCTTCAACCGAAACAACGCCATCAAACTGCTCAAAGGGCGGTTCCATACACCAGAAACACCCTCCCGCAAAAGTGGCTTTCTCATAGTGTTCCCCTGAAAAGGAGACACCCATAAATCCAAAAACCATACGTAATACTCCTTCCTTTATATACTTCACGTTTGATGTTCTCTTTTTTCCATTGCCCTGAGCGACGCAATTATTTTGGAGGCCTTTTTCTTTGGCAATCGATTCAAATTACGGACATGAAATCGCCGCCATATAAAAGAATCAAGCGCCTTATTTTTACTTTCCCTGTCAGGAGCCCGGGTTACTCTGTTCCATAGATATTGAATGAATCGAAGTTGCCGGGAAGAGGCATAAATTTTATCATACAGCCCCGGTGTTTTTTCAATTAATTGTTCCAGCTGTTCAATCAATTCAGAAGCCTGATCTCGAGACAATTCACTACTCATCTTAGCAGGTCTTCCCGGTATTACCCTAAATGATTGCACCATACTATGATAAACATCATCCTCAAGGCCCAGATCGTTTTTCAAAGCGTGGATCTTTTTTATTTGTTCGACCGTTGCCATAGCTGGGTACTCATCGCTCCCATCGTAGTGCAATTTTTGTGTCATCAGGTCCATAATCCAGGATCAGATCTCCCTTGAATGATCTATATAATCCCTCGCCGATCTTTTGAGCCAGACGAATCCCGGAAGTAGCGATAAAAGCATGCCCATCTTCAACATCATAGGCGACTATTCTTTCAAGAGGATGCAACTCCCGCTCTTCATTCTCGATATCGCGAATTTTTCGCTCGACCTCTTCTGCGTGAGTCCGGTAAAAATCACCCTTCAACTCGATCTGTCCGGCCAGCATCTCCTCTTCCTCTTTGCTGCATGCAGGGCACAATGCATATGCTTCCGCCTCCTCATCATCGGTCCTGTCCCATATCCATTCGCCGTTTAAATAGATACCGCCGCATTCCGAACAGACAGTTTTGTCTACCAATGCAGGTTTCTTTTTTATATTTTTTTCAACGGTTTTTCCGGTTCGTTGATCTTGTCTCGAATGCGCATCAGCCATAAAAATCCTCCTCATAATAATACTACGGTGCACTTTATTAATAGTTGGAATCAAAATGCGTGCCATTCTATTATTTGCAGGTCACTATCCCCTTTCTTTCTTATCATATATGGCACGCCGGAAATACATTATTTTTTGGTATACGATTTGCGCCAAAAAGCAAATAAACGTCTCAACCCAAATTAAAGGAGGCCATCAATGGCTGATCATGTCTACAAACACATTGATATCACCGGTTCATCAGAAAAGGGGATCCAGGATGCTATTGAACATGCAATTGCACGGGTATCAAAGACAGTCCGGAACATGCGGTGGTTTGAGATTGTCGAAACGCGGGGTCATATAGAAGATAACAAGGTTAAACACTGGCAGGTAACAATCCGTATCGGCTTTGATGTTGAAGAATAAGATACCGTCAGCCTTAATCTGTACCTATTCTGCATTCTCTATACCCGGAAAATCCCAGGCAGTGGCTAGGAATGTAGCCACTGCTCAAAAACAGGCCCGGAATCACCATAGACAGGGTCGTTGGGGGGAAGCGAAACATCATGAATACGCTTATCCGCCCGGGGGCGTTCTTCTTTTTTGCCATAAAACATGTCAAAATCATCCCCCTTTGGATAGGCGCCGACAACGGTAAAATCCCTGGTTGACTCCACTTTTTTGTGGGCAACTCCAGCAGGAATCAGAATAACATCACCTGCACCAACCGGTGCTGTAATGCCGCTCCTGGGTCCTCCCAGTAATACTGTTGCATTGCCGCGGGCAATTCCCAGTACTTCATGGGTATTGCTGTGATAATGATCGAATGAATAGATGCCGTCGACCCACGAATTTTCCCATCCATTAGTTTGAAAAAGGGCCCTGATCGTATCGGAGGGGTCAGAAGATGACAATTCGATTGCTCCGATATAAATAATCAGCGGCAATTTGTCATTATTGGGAAAAACACCGTCATCTTTTATCATTTTCACTAAAATTTCTTTTGTTGGTGATACCGGATTCATAATAAAAAACCTCTTTTAAGTGCTGGAAAGTATCTCCTTACCCGCATTAAAAGGCAAATTTTATGCCGGAATTATTATTTCTGTTCCTCTGCTTTTTCCTGTTGCTCTACATACTTCCGGGGAACGGCTTCGATGGTAGCATGAAAAATTGAATACTTTTCTCCCAGGAGGTGTTTTGCCTTGTCGATAATATGAGCCGCTTCGGAAAGAGAATCTGTTGTTAAGGTAATGATTGCCGAAAAATTATACATGTTTTCAGTAATTTCCGTCACATGCATATCTTCCACACTGTAAATACGCTCGTCGTTCTCCCTGAGAACTTTGGCGATGGTCTCCGTATCGAGCCCCCGGGGGGCAAACTCAAGGAGGACCCGTACCGAATCCCGCGTTACTCCCAGCGCCCATACCAGAATCAGTAGTGAAATCATTATGCCCAGGAACGGATCGATCATCACAAAACCGGTGAAATGGATAATGACTGCGCCGGCAACAACCCCCACCGATGAGAGTGCATCACCGACCATATGCAGAAAAGCGGCTTTGATATTCCGGTCTTCATGATGGTGACCGCCAAGAATACGAAGCGTGAGAAGGTTGACAATCAGACCGATAATCGCAATAATCAGCATCTCGACCGATGCCACCTCGGCAGGAGAAATCAGACGTTTAACAGATTCATAGATAATCAACCCTGAAACACCAAGAAGAAAAATCCCATTGAACAGAGCACCCAGCACTTCAGCCCTGAACATCCCAAATGTCCGGTGATGACAGGGATCCACGGATGCCAGACGAATGGCGATATAGCTGATTAAAAGTGCAAAAAAGTGGGTAAACATATGCCCGGCATCACTTAAAAGAGCAATACTGTTGGAAAGATATCCTCCAATAATTTCCACAATCATTGCTGCAAAGGTAATTACCATGGCCCAAAGAAGTTTTTTCCGTGCTACCATTTTAAATGTCTGATGATCATGATCGCGAAAATATGGCAGATGCAAGTTTCCGACTCTCATTGAGTTATCCTTTCACCTATCGACTGCATGTCATACCGGTTTTTCCAAAATAGTATATAACAAGCTACCCGGATTGAAGTATCCTCCAGCAATACCTGCAGCTCTTTGGCCCGAAAAGCGGCCTGAAAATATATCCTGATGGCATCATTATTATTTCTTCAAGGTCCCTTGCCAGGGTAGTGGACATCAGATCCACACAAGCAAGGAGATGGTTGTTAATCGCTTAATTTTTGTGTATAATATGTATATCGAAATTTGAAATCATGCCGTAGGGTGCCGGCAGGGATTATTCCCGGGTGCCCGATGAAGTCTGAGCTGGAAATATGAAATTGGCCGGGAATAATCAAAATAAAAATCCAGGGTCCGCACATTCAGAGCCGGAAACCAATCAGTCCGCATCCAGCCTGCCTTTATATCATTCAACAGTCTACGAATTATTCGGCCGTCCGCTTAAAAGCGACAAATACACAATTCATGAGAATCTTGCCGAAGGTGGTATGGGGGTTATTTATCGCGCCGATGATCAGGATATCGGCCGTGAAGTCGCCCTTAAAACAATCGGTGCCGAGGAAGATAAAGAACGGTGTATCCGGTTTATCAATGAGGCCCGTATTACCGGGCGCCTTGAGCATCCCAATATCGTTCCGCTCCATGACTTTTCAATCAATAAAGACGGTCTTCTCTATTTTACCATGAAACTGGTGAAAGGGAGGAGCCTCAAAGATATCCTTCAGGAGTACCGGAACAATCCGGATGATTTTTTCTCGGAAAAAACGCTGGCGCAACTCATCGATATATTCATTGACATATGCAACGCCGTTGCATATGCCCATTCAAAAAGTATTATACACCGCGACCTAAAACCTGCAAATATCATGATAGGTGATTACGGCGAGGTTCAGGTTATGGATTGGGGGCTGGCAAAAAGCATCAGTCATGATTCGTCGCTATGCCGGACAGACAGAAACCTTTCAGAGACATCAACAGGTCTCCTTGTGCTCGAGGAAGATATGAACGAGGATGACATTGACGGCAAAATATGGGGAACCATTGCCTATATGCCGCCGGAGCAGGCAAAAGGAGCCCTGCACGATATTGATGAACGCTCGGATATTTTCGCCCTCGGTGCGATCCTGTATGAACTATTGACCCTTAATCCACCTATACAGGGCAACACTCCAAAAGAAATGATCGAAAAAGCCCGCACCGCCGACATTGTCCCTATCGATACCTGTGTTCCGCCATCGAGGCATATCCCCGGAGAGCTCTCCGCCATTGCCACAAAAGCTTTATCGGAAAGTAAATGCGATCGATACCAGAATGTCGACGAATTGAAACATGATATAGATCTTTATCTGGGAAATAAGCCGGTAAGCGCTAAAGAAGATTCTACCTGGGAAACTATTGTCAAGCTCATAAAGCGGAGCAAAGCGGTGAGTATCTCAACTGGAATCGCTCTGATTATTCTGCTTTTTTCTGGTATATTCTTTACCTATCTGAATATTCAGGAACGGGAAAAGGCCGAGCAGGCGCTCAGAAGCTATAGGCAGGAACAAAAAGAAAAAATGGCGCTTATACAAAAGGACATAAAAGAAAGGGAACGTGAGTGGGTGCTTGTTTTCGAAGACAACTTTTCCGATCCTGATTTCCTTAAACACTGGGACATCATTTACGGCCAGTATAAAGTTATTAATGGAAGCAGAAGTTTCGTTCCTGTAAAGCCTGACTGTAAAGTCATCAATGGTGAGTTTTGTATAAAAGGCGGTACACCGCAAACACTCCTGCTGAAGCAGCCGATGACCGGTGACATTGCCATTGAATTCGATTGTCATCAGGAGAGCAATTACCTGAATGATATATCCTGTCTTTTTGACGTTACCCGGTCGACCCAGTTAAAAAGGGTTTACTCCAACGGATACCTTCTACAATATGGCAGTCAGGATAACACCAGTATCAGAGCCCTGCGAGCGAATGCCATATTATGGCAGAAATATGAGTCGCCCGTGGTAAAAGGCAAACATTATCATATCAGAGCCGAGCGGGTGGGCAATCATCTTACCATGACTGTTAATGGAAAAGTTGTAATCGATATTGTCGACGATAAGGGGCTGCACGGCAAAGACCGCAATACGGTCGGAATCACGGGTTGGGGATCGGAATTATGGATCGATAATGTTAAAATATTCAAAATGGGCACTCCTCTTAAAGAAGATGCACTTGAACTTGCCGGACGTCAACTCCACAAAGGTAATTTTACGACCGCCTATGATATTTATCGAGAAATTTATGATGGCGCCATAGATCCCACAAGAAAAATGTCGGCATTTAAGGGAATGGAGAATTCCGAATATCTGATTATGGTACAAAATAAACTTCCATACTACAAATCACTTCTGCAAAAAGTCTGGCCCAATACCGATTTCACCCTCGCAATGATTGAAAACGGATTAAGTTTTGAAATAGGGAATCAAAATATCCGTCACAGTATAACCTCCCTTTCCCCCCTGAGATATATGCCGCTTTCCCGACTGGATATTCACAACTGGAGCAGTATCAAAACCCTTTCTCCGCTTACCTCCATGGATCTTCGCTGGCTGAATATAAGCAAATGCACTTCAATTAACGATATTTCACCCCTCAGAGGAATGCCGCTTGTTTTTCTCAACATGAATTATTGCAAAAATATTTCATCTATCAATCCCCTGCGTCATGCTCAACTCACAACATTTTATGCCTATGGAACTTCTATCAATGATCTTTCTGCCCTTAAAGGTATGCCACTGAACAGCATTAATATTCAGAACTGTATCCATGTCTCCGACATTTCAGCACTAAAAGGAGCACCGCTTGAAATCGTCTATCTGAATAATGTCCCAACCAACAATTGTGCAGCAGTGGCACAACCTGAGTTGAAATTTCTCGATGCCTCCGGAATGATGATTTCTTCAATTGAGCCACTTAGAGACATTCCACTGAAGACACTTAAAGTTGAAGGATGCTCTATTGGAGATTTCTCGCCTCTGGCAACAATGGACCTCTTCTATGCCGATCTTACATCTACCGACTTTTACGATTTACACACAATAGAAAACCTGAAACTATCAGATCTAATCTTGAAGGACACACCGGTCAAGGATTTGTCGTCCCTTAAAAATACCCCGCTTTCAACCCTCGACATAAGCTACACAGATGTCACTGATTTATCTCCTATCAAAAACAAGGACCTTCTTAGCCTGAACATACAGGGATTGAAACTCGACAGTTCCGCCTTAGAAATCGTCGCGTCACTTCCTCTTATCGGATTATCTATTGATATCACCAATCATACACGTCTTAAGTATATAAAAAAGTGTCAAACGATCAAATATATTAATGGCTTAAAAAAAGAATATGTATTCAAAATTATGCCGGCAGTGTTTGATGCTCTTTCCGGTAAAAGCGGCGCTACTTGCAGCTTGATGGCTTTTGCCGAGCGAGTAGGCGATCGATATTATCTGCCTGTTCCGACACCATTTGATATCAAAAAGGCCCAAACCTTTTGTAAAATGCACAAGGGATCTCTTGTCTCACCGACTAACAATGCAATATATAATAATCTCAAAACCTGGCTTGGTACAAAATGTACCCAGAATGCGCAGTTTTTCCTTGGCCTTGTCCGCACACCTCCTGGAAATGAGCTGGGATGGGATTCTGGGGCAAAAAACAATTATCAGGAATTTGAAAGTACCTGGGACAAAGAGATGATCCGGAAAAAGGGAGCTGCTTATTTTATGCCAAACTCCCATTATGCCGGCTGGCTTGCTCCGGATAATATTTCACAAGAATGCTTTGTAATTGAATGGCGGGAAGATATATTCGAAAATATTAACAAATAGCTATTCCGGAAAATTTACAACATAGTCACAAATCTCATCATTGGTCGCAAACCAGATCGAATCGGAACCTCCGGCAATCCGCGCAAATTCTTCGATATGACTCCAATTACGGTTGTCTTCGAACTCATAGCTGTGTCCCCAGAGGTCAAAGAGCTTCGCTGGTGATTTATTCTCGATAAACCGGCTCCACAGGCCGGTAATGTCGGCATTGTGATGACAAGTTGGCCGCCAGTAATGAAAATTGTCGGGCAATGAAAAATCCCGGCATTCTTCAACGGGCCTGACGTAAGCAATGCCGGTTTTTTGTATCAGAGAAGCCACACGATCATTGGAGCGTCCATAAGGCAGGGCAAATCCTCGAATTGGATAACCCACGATTCTTTCAAGCGTTGCGCAATCGTCAATGATCTCCGACAGAACCCGGTCATCCGGCAGCCTGTCAAGGCGAGGATGTGTCACCGTGTGCGAGGCAACCTCATGCCCCACATACAATTTGGGAATGTCATCCGGGCGCACATACGCTTTCCAGCCCGACTGCTCAGCAGTCAATCCCAGCTTGCCACTGTTGAGATTAAATGTCCCCTTTAATCCATATCTGTTAAGTATCTCGACCAGCCTGAAATCATAAACAGTGCCATCATCCCAACTGGTCGCGCATGCCCCGGACTTGCCGCCGGGCCAGGTGAAATCAAAGTGCATAATTATCCTCCTTCGTCCTCGTCCTCATCATCATCTCGTCATCATCATCTCGTCATCATCATCGCATCCTCATGCTCATTCTCGTGATCGTTTTTTCTTTTCATGCCTTGCATTTTCTTCGACCGGCAAGGATTACAACAACTCTAATTACCCACAAAAACCTTCAATTAATGCAATTTTTCATTCATTTTTTAAAGCAAATATTTGAGTATATTATTAAAATATACTTATACAGCCTTCGTTCAGCAATCTATCAAGGAGCTATCCATGCAGAATTTCCACCGTCTTTTTCTCGCCGCAGGCTTTTTCTGGCTTACTCTCTCTCTTGGCTTCAGCACAAACCGAGTATACCAATTCGGTGAACCTGGTCATGAAACCAATTGTTTCCGGTTCTTTCAGAATGGGTGAATATAACGGCACCACGACATCCGATATGCCGCAACTCACCGACCGCCAGGTATCCAAAGCCAACACCGGCAAAGGTGAACCCGATGAACACCCGGTGCATACGGTCACGATCAGCACGGATTTTTTTCTTTCCGAAACCGAAGTCACGATCAATCAGTTCAAGCAGTTCGATCCGTCATACGATCATGCAAAGCGATTGTCGACCGGGTGGGGACGGCGCACCGATGACGGCTCCTCGGATGTTTATGCATTGACAAACTGGTACGAATCGGTTGCGTTCTGCGAATGGCTGAATTCACAGGAGCCGGGTAAGCAGTACCGTCTTCCCACCGAAGCCGAGTGGGAGTACGCAGCCCGCGCAGGGACCGAAACCCTCTGGCCAACGGGAAATACCCCGCCCTCGGGTCACGATATCGCAAACCCCTGGGGCCTCAAAGGCATGTTTCACCTTCCGGCAGAATGGTGTCATGACTGGTACGATGTCTATCCGGAGGAAAATGTTACCGATCCGGTGGGACCCTCATGGGGTCATGTAAAGGTAGTCCGCGGCTCGAGGGTAAGCAGCCATTCCCGTGACGCCGAGTTGCATTGGACCGACTATTATATCCGCACGGCAAATCGCGGGGCCATGGCGCCCTCCTACCCCTCGGTGCCCGATGGTATTACCGATCTTAATCCCAAATGTACTTATTACGGAACCCTTGTGGGATTTCGTATTGTCCAAGGCCCATTGCCGTCAACCCAGCCATCGCGGTATGTCGCTCCTATGCCGGGCAATTGTGTCAAACAAAGCACCGATGAGCACATCGCCAAAGGTCCCGACATGCAGCAACCCTGGTTCAGAGCCCGTCCGATTCTTCCCATGCCGCCGGATGACCGTGACGGCCAGCATACCGGACCTGCCGGCGAATTTGACGTTATCCGCAGTGCGGGATTCTACAGTTTCGAGCATGTACGCAATCACAGTCCCGGCCTTGAAATACTTGACAAAGGCGATATGCTTGCTGTGTATTACACCGATGAAACCGAGCAGTCGCCTTCGATGAGCTTTGTCGGCACGCGGCTCCAGGCCGGCGCAGAGGAGTGGGACTGGCCTGAAGTATGGATGGACTGCGCGGACCTGCCGGAATCGAAAATCCGCTGAGCCTGACCATGGATGCCGATAAGCTGGTGTTTGCCGTGTTTACCGTTAATGGTACCCGAAGCAACAAAGAATCTGCCACTCGTTCTTTGCAGTACTATACGCTCAGCCTGCAAAGCAGCCGGGGCACATAGTTGCTCACCTTTCCGATTGAATCCGCATACCATGCAAAAGAGAATCTCGATATCAGGCTTTATTCGGCAAGCGGCAGGATGGTATCTGGAAAAGCGGCCGCGAGCAGCAAAGGTCGACGCACTGCAAAGCTTGACATTTGCTATCCTACTGCAGGCATTTATTATATCAGGGTCGATTCGCCGGGATGGTCACGCACTATTCCGATTGCAATTATGCATTGAGTTCTCAGATCCGCGATAATCTGCCGGGACCCGCGTTATCCGCATGCTACCCCTCTTCCCCCCGGTATTCAAACCAGTGGAAATCGGCATGGTTACCGCTTTGGGCTCCGTTGCTGCTTGCATACATGCCGATATAGATGCCGGTGAATCCGCCGGCGATCTCGGTGCTGAGAACACGGCCATCGACCTTCTCGGCCAGCGGAATTTTTGCGGTTTCATCGGAACCATAATAAAAGCCGTACTCCTGGCCCCGGGCTGACGCTGTGAGGACCAGGATTGTCGAATCGATTTCTTTGCATGACAGGACCTGCTCGTCGCCGGCTTCCCTTTTTGTCAGCATGACAATCCGCCGGCCATCCCTGAATCCGACTTCCAGCCGGAAATGAAAATTATTGTTTTGCAACAACACCAGGCCGGCGGTTTCAAATTCCCTTGCAGGATCGAATTCAATTGCGCAGGAGGCTGAGAAATTCATATGCTGCTGCCTCCTCCCGATAAAGCTCGGGTTGACACACTCGGAGAGCTTCTCCGGCCGGAGTTTCAGACGGAGACATCCTGTGCGTTCGCTCAGGCTCCAGAATGATTCCCTTGGCGTCCTCAGAAAATTCCAGCAGAAATCAAGCCTTTCCGCATCAAAATTATCACGTGAATAAACCCTGTTCCACGGGTGAGGCTCCAGATCCGGCACAGCATGCTCAAACTCAACTCTTCCACAGCCCGGGCTGACAATCGGCCAGCCGTTTTCCCAGACAACCCGAACCAGAAAGGTTTCTCTTCCAAGATTCCTGAACAGTCCGCCGTAGGGACGGGACCCTAAAAGAACCATCCACCATTCCCCATTCTGCGTTTGCACCAGATCGGCATGCCCCACATTGGTGATGGGATAGTTATTTCCCATGTTCCGATGCGTAATCAGCGGATTACGTGGATTATTCTCATAGGGCCCGGTAACTGATTTACTTCGTGCAATAGTCACCGAATGCTTATACCCGGTGCCGCCTTCGGCAACCATCAGATAGTACCATCCATTAATTGTATAGATATGGGGCGCCTCAGTGTGCAATGCCGCACCGTCCAGCGCTCCCTGCCAGAGATAGTAACGCTCACCAATAAGCCGCATTTCTTGTATATCCATCTCCCGGCACCAGATCTCATTGTTCCCTTTATACTGTGAGCCCTGGTGCGGATAGCAGGTGGCCATGAAATATGCTTTGCCGTCATCATCAAAAAAAAGTGAAGGATCGATCCCGGGGGCATCATCGAGCCGGTATGGCTCCGACCATGGTCCGGCCGGATCGGTTGCAGTCACAATAAAATGGCCGCCGACATCCGATTCCCCCCGGGGCTTTCGCAGCATGTTCGTCGTGCACATATAAAAAACACCATCATGAAACCGGATCGTGGGCGCCCAGATTCCCCGTGAACAGGGCGAATTGTCCAGATCGAGCTGGGATGGCCGGTCGAGTACATGACCGATCTGTTTCCAGTTGACAAGATCCTTGCTCGTAAAAATCGGCACCCCGGGGAAATACTCGAATGATGAAGTCACCAGATAAAAATCACGACCGACTCTGCAGAGTGATGGATCAGGATAAAAACCGGGCAGGATTGGATTTCGATAGCTGTGCATACATCTGTTTCCAATACATTCTGAGGATAAATGAAACCATCATACATTAATATAAATATCAGAAACCTGAATGATGACTGGATTATCCTACTTTGCGTTAAATATCATTAAGGGGAATAAAAAAAAAGCCGCCCGTTGCAGGCGGCTCTTAAGGCTGGCGATAGGTAGAGATGCTTTATTTTCTTTTTTTCCGTCCGTAGAGTCCCAGGCAGAAAATTCCCATGGCAAGAAGAGAGATTACCGAAGGTTCCGGAACACTGACCGGAGTCTCTTTTTCAACGACATAGCCGCGGATATTGGAACTGCCGTGCTCATCATTCCAAGCCCATCCGGTAAATGATTCATTGTCGGCGCCTTTTCGGATACCCAGGTGATTCTCCAATGTGCCATTCCATTCATTGGGTTCGCCGACAGCCCAGTTGGTATAATTCCACTCTTCCTGATTACCAAAATTGTCCAGCTCCCAGCTCCATCCTGCATCCGGATCCGCGATCCTCTCTTCATCGGTTTGTGGAGCCTGCGTTGCACCAAGCCAGTATTCATCACCGGCCGCCGACGCATCCATCATGGCATCGAACAGGGTCTGCTGCTCTTCCTGGCTGGTGATCGTGGCAAGATGCCAGTCACTTTTCACTTCCGCCTTTGCCTGATCCCAGGTAAGGTCCCCTTGATACACCTCATAGGTATGAACATAATTATCATCGGTCCATGTCCAGCTGATAGCATCAGCCATAGCAGAAAATGCCATGCTGCCGATAACGAGACTACTCATCAGTATCAATGTTCCCTTTTTCATAATACGCCCTCCTCTTAAAATATTGTTCAATTTCATTTGCCCTTATACATTGCAAAATCCATGCCGGCTCAAAACCGCCTTAAAACCGCTGCTTTGGGGCATTTTAATAAGGAAAGTGTAAAATCCACCCCCTGTTTGTCGGAATTCTTTACAGTTTTTTAGTGTTCCAAGGGATCGATGCAGTAATTATTTTTATTCTCAAAAACAATGCCGGAGCTTTCTCTCATTACCAATTCGCTCATCGACACGCTAATCGCCAAATCCAGAACCGTACCCGGAAACGATGCATGCATGTGATTCGGGAATGGTTACATTAATCTTAGCCGGTAATTCAACAGAAAGGCCTGCTACAAAAATAAAAAACAGAGTTGTTGCAAAAAATTTCACTCCATACAATTTTGCATTGAGTCTCACGCAATAGTTTTTATGCTTATACCGATTTATTTATGGACATCATCTGAAAAAAAGGACTTCATGAAAAAACCGGAAATAGAATATCCATGTAACTGGTCGTACCGGATAGTAGGCCAAGACAAAGAACTCATGCGCAAAGCGGTGGATACAGTGGTTGAGGACAACAAAGAATTCGATCTTATCAATTCACATACCAGCTCGGGCGGGAAATACCATTCCCTGATTCTGGATATTCAGGTGAGTGACGAACGCGAAAGACTCCACATCTTTGAATGCCTGAAAAAAGATCCCTCAGTGAAATTTGTGTTGTGATTTTATCACATTTGAAAAACGTTTTTTGAAGCCATACATGCAGATACGGAAAGGGAAATCACTGAATGGTAATAATTCGGGATTGTGAGAATTGTGCCGACCGAAAGTAAACCACATAAACGCCCCGTGCATATTCCTTATGGAAAGGCACTACCGTCGGCTCCTGCCTGGGGCCGGAAAGGTACCGGACCGCACCATTGACCGTGGATATCCTAACAGTATACGGATACAGTGATGAGGCAGGGGTTACCCTGAGCGCATCATCTAAAATTCCGAACAATTTTACCCCGGGGTTCATACCCTCCGGCGTACCTCTTTGAAGTACATCGATATTATTATCCCATCCTGCAAGCCGGGCCCAGAGCCACCATGCCGCGACACCTTTTTGTACACAGTTAAGTCTGCGGGAATGGGCACACCCACCGCATTCTTGGGTGATTTCCGTCAGAGTATGAGACGGGTTTTCTTCAATCCACCCATCAGCCCAGTTAGCACTTCCCCCGCCCTGCGGTGTATAGTCGCATTCATCATCGGCATGATACTGTTGATAGTTAACGTCGCCGTCGGGATCATACTTTTCAATATCCGCAAAATCGTAACACACCTTGTTATTTGTGCTGCAATACTCCCTGATCGTCTGATTCGCCGCATACAAAGAGCCGTCCGGCCCCAGTCCTTCGAGATGCCCGGTCATATATACAAAGGTAACGGAAGGATATTCGGTTTCCAGTTGCGACATGGGCGTAAGATAGTGCGCATTCAGATTATCGACATTATTCACCTGGCCACACCATGACCAGATGATAACATTGCATTCCGGGTGAGAATCCAAATATTCTCGTGTTTCATCATCCCACCCGGTATAACCGCAATCATGATCTAAAAGGCCATCGCCATATCCGTCACCTTCAAAAAGGTGCAACTCCCCTGTTACCCCGCTGTGGCTCCAGTCGAACCGGCCGTCGGAATAGTAATTCTCCAACGCATTCATACCGGTGGCAAGCTGACTCCCATGGGAGGTATGTCCATATCCGATATGCAACATGCTCTTTGCAGAATCGACCCACGACAAAGGTATGGCATCGATATCTGTACAGGAATGATCAACAACAATTTCTCCCTGTGAATAGCAGATCGATACAAGAAGTCCCATCAGAAAGCAATACCGTACATAGTAAAAGAGCCGGTCCATTTATTCCTCCTTTAAGGACTTAGAATGGTTATGCATCAACCGTATTTTTCGAGGTATCTCTCGATTTCATTGGATGGTGAATGATATTTCCCTCCTTATCGGTAACCAGGTCATTATCGCCGGTATAGAGTGCCCGGATAATGTTGCCTTTTTCATCAATACTGTAAAGTCGTATCTCGTTTCTCTCTACGAGTTTCATTTCCCTTTTTGTTACCGGATGTACAACTTTTTTATCCGGATAATATTCGGTTATTACGACTTGACCATCATCCTGAGCAATATATTCATGATATTCACGGTACATAATATCCGGAAGGACCCCTTGTCTGGATGCAAGTACCAGTGAAGAATCGGAAATGATTGCCGTAAGAAGAAGTTTTTCTACCTCTTCCCTGTTGTCGCTAACAGTATCTGCCTCTTTTGTATTCGACCCGGCACAACTGAGGAGAGCGGCATCGATGATTGAAATGCGGGCAAATTCTACCGACAGCAGGAGGACCGGCACCAGAACAATCATTAAGTTTAGGAACGGAGCAAGATCAAGATCCTTTGCCTCAGAAACATAGGTAAACCTCTTCTCTCTCATATCGCCCTCCTTTTTTACGACCAAGAAACCGCATTCCTGATTATAAACGAGTGGCCATGAGAATTTGTTACATAAATTTTGGCCGGTATTTTCAGAGCTTTACAGAATCTAACAGTAAATATCGGATTACGCGGGTGATAGAGACCGGTTTATGGAACAAACATTCATCTGTTTAATAAACCTCATTTCTGCTACGGCATTTTGTTTTTTTTGGGGATAAAGAGAAGGGACACAAAAACTAATAAAATTCCGCTCCCACTTATTATGATTATTTATGTATATTTAAAGAGCAAAATCGGATATTTATTGAACACTCATCTATTCATCTTTTTGCAGGAGGTCACCTATGCATAAAGTTATTGGCCTGATGTCTGTTGCTGTTGTATGCATGACAGGGATTTTTACCGGCTGTGCCCAGGCGCCGGAAGAGGAACTTGCCTCGGCAAAAGCCGCATTTCAAGCGGCAGAAGAGGCCGAAGCGGAAAAATACCTGCCGAATAATTATCAAAATGTGCAAAAAGCACTACAGGCCGTTGAGACAGAGATTTCATTGCAGAAAAAGAAGTTTTTTCTGGCAAGAAGCTTTGCCAGGGCCGATGCGATGTTGGAAAATGTATCAGTGCTTGCCGAAGATCTCAAGAACGAGGCACCCAAAGCGAAAGTGGAACTAAAGGCCCAGGTTGAAGCGGGATTGACTTCCGCGGAGGGAATGATAAAAGACACACGGGCCGCGGTCAAACGGGCACCACGATCTCTGGGAAGAAAAGCTGTTGTGCAAATGGCCGCGGATGTTGACACTGCTGAGAGCGCGATTACCGTGGGAATGGCATCACTCAATGGGGGTGACATCCTCGGGGCCCGGGAAAATCTTGCCAAAGCCCAGTCATTGCTGAAAAATGTCTTTGGTCAGCTTAAACCCGATGATGAATAACTTTAAATATTCTAAACCATTTAGTAAGAAGGTATCATGAAATCAACGTCAAAACTGGTTGAAGGATATAAATCGATTGTTGACAATAGCCGCAATCACGGTCTCGTTATTGACCTGCCCCCGGCAAAAAATGGTACGGATCTTGGGCCGACCGCTCTTGAATTGTGTGTGATGGGTCTTTCCGGTTGTATCACCACAATATTCTCTGTTGTGGCCACTAATTCCAAGCTGGAATTTGACGGCATAACGGCTGTTATCGATGCCGATCAACCACAGGGGGCTCCGACTATCACCAAGGCGGTGGCGGATGTCACGGTAATCTCATCGGAACCCGAAGAAAAGGTAAAGAGAATATTTGACAAAACGCTGAATGCCTGCCCTGTGGAAAAACTCTTCGAACAGGCCGGAATTTCGTTGGAGCATAATCTGGTTGTAAAAAGTTCTTAGAAGCCTTTTGATAAATACGGACCGAGGATGTCGAAGCGCGAGGTGACCATATGTGAGGCGCAAGATCGACGCATACCGGGCGTATGCAACGATTGAGCAACGAAGCAGATGGGCTCGTCGCGCCCGATCGGTTGATGGGAGCACGTGTGAAATGGCTTTTAGAGCATGTCTCAGAACCCCCCTCCCGGTTCGACCGGCGATTTATATCCGGTTACAACACCGGTTATTTCATGCTGGTTGCAGATTCTGGTCCCAGAGAAAGGGCTGTTCGTTGAGCACCTGTAAAAATGCGGTAATGATTTGTGGATCGAACTGGGTCCCGACATTGGCGCGCAGCTCCCGCACGATGAATTTTCTGGGAAGCATTGTTCCCCGATAGATCCGTTGCGAATTCATTGCATCGAAGGCATCGGCGACAGCAATAATCCGCGCGCCCAGTTCGATAGATTTTCCCTTCAGTTGTCCGGGATACCCCTTGCCGTCGAAACGCTCATGGTGCTGACGCACAATCCGGCTTTCTGCACCGAAATGCTTGAGGGGTGAAAAAAAATTAAATGACGAAACCGGGTGCTTCTTGATTTCAACCCATTCCAGATCATCCAGAGCCTGAGGTTTTTGGATGATCGAATCCGGAACACTCATCATGCCGATATCGTGCAATAGCGCCGCGGCGGAGAGAATTTCGAGTTCCTGATGTGTCATGTTCATCTTTTTGCCGATTTCCTTCGATAGCAACGAAACATGGCGGGCATGACCTCGCAGATGGGGATGCTTCTGTTCCAGGGTATTCTCAATTTTTTCGTAGAGAAGCATTTCGGTTGTTTTGATTTTATCCCGCAATCCTATCAGCTCAACATTCATTCTGAAAAGTTTATCGCGATCCCGTATTTCCTGAACCCACAAATAGATACAAAATGCCAACGCCGAACCAAGAAGAACACTGTCGGGAATAACCATTTCACCGGGAAACCGGGTTACATTGAGGATTTTAAAAACAATTAAACAGATAAAAATGATAACTATTGTTAATTTAAAGTGCGACGAAATATTGAATTGAAAGGATCGATTAGGTGATGATTTTTTTTCCATGGCAGACCCCCGGTGCAGAGTAAAATTTGTTTGTCCACCTTTATAGTACCATTGCGGGCAGCTTTGCTGCAATAGCCGGCAGGATGAGTCGCTTTTTGCCGGGGATCTGTGTATTATTGTGGATGAAAAAATCTGCCCGATGGTGAAAATATTTACCGAAGATATGGCAATGGATTCGGTATCGATTCGTAAAATTGCCGGAATGGATAATATCCAAACGGTTTATACTGCTCACTCAGGATATACTTCAAATTCTGAGAAGGCATTCGAGATGTGGCGTTGAAGAGGTGGGAATGTTTTTCGATTCCCCAACCCTGAAAATCCTCACTCACGACAATGCGGAGAAAATACTACCGCTTGACACCCAGTTTCACCCTGGTTGTCTGAGTATCGCCGTTGATGTCGGTTGTTGAGATAACCAGGAGGTAAGCACCTCCGCCTACTCGCCGTCCGTTTGCATTGAGGCCATCCCAGAAGACACCGTAGTCGGTGGTGGTTTCCTGATAGACGCGCAGGTTTTTACGAACCATATTGGCGACAGCATCGTAAACAACCGCTTTTCCATAGGAGCCGTCGGATTGACGCTCCAGGGGGCCTTGAGACTGAATGCCGATAATCGTGCCGGATGTTGAATTACTGCCCGATTGCGAATAGATGACATTGTCGTAAAAATTGCGAACCTGGTAAGGAATGTCATCCACCCCCGGTGTAAAGGGGTTGACAATCGCTCCAGCCCAGGGTTCACCTCCGGCATACAGGACCGGCGCTTTACGGCCATTTTCGGGCGGGGCAGTGCCTGAGCTGTCGACTATCCGGCTGTTGTCGTCCAACTGAAGACTGTCAATACCGCCCACCGGCAGGAAATCGCCGGTCATCATAACGATCGCTCCCGCTGGTATTTGACCAAGATCCGATGCATCGGTTTCTGAAAATGCCTCATCTTTAAGCGTATCCAGCCGATAGTAATTGAATACCTCCGGGGGTATTACACTCGACGACTGCCATATCACCGGTTCGCTGAACTCTACAATTAGCGAATCCCGTCCTGTTTGCGGGTCGCGATAATAGCGCGCGGTTTTTATTACCGGTCCGGCCCGATCGACAATATCCGCTATGTAAAAATAGCTGCCGTCCCCTGCCACAGGAACCGGAGCGAGCTGCACCTGCGCCGAATCCCATCCGGTCTCAAGTGTCTCTACGGTGTTTTCTTCAAGAATCACCCGTATTGTCTGATTTGCCGTATCCACTTCCATGGTATCTGCACTAAGCGCTACGGTTTTTCCCTCACGGGTTGCGATCTGCAACAGGGTGACAAGCTCGGATACCGTGGGCATCGAATCCCGCAACGCGCGGTTGTCCGACCAGGTCAAATCGATCCGGTCGAGGTGGCCGTCACCATTGGTATCGAGAAGCGCTGCGGTTACCGGAATGCTGTCGGGAGTAATAACTTCTTCACAATACAATTCGATATTATCGGGCACGGATGCCCCTGCTACACGCTTGACAAAAAATTGTGAAGTAATGGTCGAATCGTTAATAATATTATCGGTCGTATCACGATATCGGTAATTGATATCTAATGAAAAGGGCGTCAGCGTGTCGCTCAGAGAAAAACCACCGGCAAAGATAAAGGAGCTGTCCATATAGGCGGTGGATGACCGCTCGTTGATCATAATCCGGGTAGGATTGCCGGGGATAAGAATATTGGTGAGGATTTTTTCCATAAAAAGATCCATAAGGTCATCATGCGATGTTTGTATGGTCCATAAAGCACTTTTAGGATTGGTTACCGAATAGCCATTTTGCTTGACATTATCGGCCATTGTTTCCAGACTCGATGGCGCATCGCCACTGGAGGTAAAAAACACCGTAAATGTGGTGGGAACATTCTCACCTTTACTGAAGTAATAGCGGTCATCATAACCGGCCATCTCATTTCCTCGTGCATCGCCGTCGGAAAGAAAGATAACAAATTGCCGCTCAGGAGGATTTGAAGCACCATTCATGGCATCCTTGACAGCTTCAAAACCCATATTGATATTGGTCGAACGATTTATTTCAAAATCGGGTTTATACACCAGATCAACATAGCTGTATGGATTGTTATTCTTCGTCGTATCCACCGTATCGGTTGCGAGGACATCTTTGATGATATCAATTCCTTTCCTGCTGCCGTATTGCTCGTTAAGCTCGATAAACGACAGATAGGCCTGATCGGGCTCATCATCATACGTTTTCGGCATGCGCTGGAAATACTGGCTGAAATATTCGTTAGTTCGGGGATCGAAATTAAGGTGATTGGTAAAAACCGCAATACCCACTTCTGCATTGGGCTGGGTTTTGTGGATCGTGTCAAGGAGTGCGCGTGTCACGGTAAAACGAGAGCCGAACTGATCATTGGCATCATCAGCTCCGACACCGGTCATACTCCCGGAATTATCGATAACAAACATAATCGACGGCGTATGGCTTTGATTGGATGTATCCAGAAACATCACCGATGACAAACATGCGCGAATATTTGATGACAGTGCTGCCACGTATTCGGGCACGATAATGGTATCGCCATCGTACGTCTCAGGACATTTGGTCAGGCGGAATTCGCATATCTGCTCGGCCCGGGCAATCATCCCCGATAAGAGGATAAGAAAAAAAAGCTTCCCCGGCCACAAGAGAACATTGATAGATTTTCCTGATGCTCTGTTATTCAAAAGACAGCTCCAGGGTAAATGGTCCACCGGTATCGGGGTCAATAGACTGATCGTTCCATCTCATCTCCCGCCATTCGCCCCCCGTATCCGGCCGGATTTCGCCTACAACGGTAAAAGGAGTACTGCTGGGAGTAATCAATTTATATATAGAATACTCGCCGAAAGTGATAACTTCATCCCACGTAGAATCCAGAGCAGAGAGGTTGCGTATATGATAGCGGATTGTGTCGCCACCGATAGTGGTCACACGATTGGAATTGAGGAACCGCATTTCAGGAGGGCCGTCCTGCTTTGCCGGAGGGTTCGAATTACTGGATGGATTGGAACCGCCGCACGTCAGAAAGAGGGCGGTGGCGCATATGGCAAACACACGTGTTCCGGAAATCTGCAGCATACTTTTTCCTCTCTTATCGCCCTTCCAGTGCTGTCCTGTGAATGCGGCCTGTACTTAAAGAGTCGCCCCTTTTTACAAAATAACCTAATTTTCCAGAAGGTTCAAGCCTTTTTCAGGCACGGGGTCACGAAAGATCGTTTTTAAATCTAATCTTCTTGTAATTTTCATAAACTGAAGCAATGTATGCATTCCGAATCGGCATAATTTAAATTGATTATCATGACAAATGGTTATTCACACAATCAAAAAGGTACATCATCGCTGCATTCCATGGCGCTGATTGCTGGAGCCGTGGTTTCGTTCCTGATTCCGGGAAGGGCTCATGCTGCAAAAACAGGAGACTATTTCAGCCCGAGCGAACGGGCACGCATACAGGCAGGAACTGCAATAGAAACCGTATATACGTCCAAAGAAATTTCATCAGAAGCTCTCCCGCCCCCGCTTAAAAATCGCTCTTTCGATTATGCCGTCTTTCTCAAAGGTGAAATTCAAACCGATGTGTCACTGCTTTCCATTGCCAATGTCTTTTTGGATATTTCATCAATGAAAGGCATTCATTATTACTCGGTAACGCAGGATAAAATTCTGCCACTCATCGAAGAATCATATACTATTACCGACAGCAATTTCTCTCAGCCGATCCCCAACCATCAATTCACCGAGCAGGTACCGGAGTTTGATTTCTGTTTTTTCCAGAAAGATAACCGTTCGGGAGGATTATTCTATCATTCGAAAATAGCATTCCAGGACAGTTCTCTTATTTTTGAAATCAGCAATGTCGATACAGTACGCAGATTTTTAATATTTCTCATTTACCCGGATGATGTCTATCGCTATGTACGTCTTTTTCCCACCGAGAACGGCTATCTTTACTATATCGTCATGCTTGCGGTCATCCCCCACTTCGCCCCCCGCCCGAAAACAGCCAAAGATTCCTTTCTCAACCGTGCCAGGGCAATGAAAGATTTTTACTGGAAAGCGATAAGGGGGAAAAGGGATGAAAAATTACGAGAATGATTACGATGAACGAGGGGGCCCAATTAAGAGCGATTTGAGACAAAAGCCCTGTCCCGAGGTGCTACCGGGAGAGAGACAACGAAGTGAGAAGTTGAAGGTGAGGTTGTGGTTAAGCAAAAGTCCTGACTTTTAACGCTTAACCTTCAACTTTCGACCTTCCACAATTATTTATATTCCATCCCATGCGAACAATCCATACCATTGGCCATTCAACTCATTCGATCGAACGCCTGATCGAATTATTGACAATGCATTCGATTTCGGCGGTTGTCGATGTGCGCTCATCACCCTACAGCCGTTTCAATCCGCAATTCAATAAGGAACCGCTTCAAAATGCATTGCGCAATGCAAACATTGGATATGCGTTTATGGGACGGGAACTGGGAGCACGGTCTCCGGTTGCCGAATGTTATATCAACGGTAAAGTACAGTTTGACCTTGTCGCGAAAACCGGTTTGTTTCGAAAGGGGCTCGAGCGCCTCAAAGCAGGTATAGATTCCTGCAACAGTTGTCTTCTGTGCGCGGAAAAAGACCCCCTTAGCTGCCACCGTATGGTTCTGGTGTCCCGTAATCTCCGTTCAGAGGACCTTCGGATAGAGCATATTCTCGACAACGGCTCGGTTGAAGACAACCGGGAAACAGAAATGCGCCTTCGGCGGGAACACCATATCGACCAGAGCGATCTGTTTGCCTCCGATGATGAACTTATTGAAAAAGCATATGCCCTCCAGGGAGAAAAAGTCGCATACACGGAGAAAAATGGTGAATAAAACCAGATTGTTCACTATCGGATTTACACAGAAAAGTGCACAACATTTCTTTTCGTCACTTGCAGGTGCGGGTGTCAAGCGGGTAATCGATATTCGGCTCAACAATGTTTCTCAGCTCGCGGGTTTTGCCAAGCGTGATGATCTGGCCTATTTTCTGAGAACCCTGTGCGGTATCGATTATATCCATCGTCCCGACTTTGCGCCAACAAAAGAGTTGCTCGATTCTCTTAAAAAGAACCAAATCGACTGGGATGAATTTGGACGACAATTCCTGCGGCTGACCGAAAGAAGGCAGATTGAAAAGGAAATCGATTTGGCCTTGCTCGATCACGCCTGTCTTCTGTGTTCCGAACCCGCGGGGACATGCTGTCACCGGCGGCTTGTAGCCGAATATCTTCAAACCAAACGTGGAGCCCTTGAGATATGCCACCTGTAAGAAAAGTGATCTGTCTTGCCAATTCCCGGAAACACGTGGCTTTCTGTTTTGCAGGAATCGATCCTGAATCGGGCACATGGATCCGACCTGTGTCGCATCTCGATGACGGCCGGATTGAGCGGAGCACTATGACCATCGACGGGCAATTACCTCAACTCGGCGACATGATTGAAATACCCCTCGGTTCGGCGGGGCCCGATTTCGGCTTTGAATCGGAAAACCTGTCCCTGCTTCCCGGAAAGTGGCAGCTAAAAGGCCGCCTCGAACCCGAACAGTTGTTTCGATACTGCACAAAGGACAAACACATCCTTCACAACAGTGAAATTTACGTGACGGTTGAGTATCTTACCTTACTTGATACAGAGCAGCGCCGCACGCTGCAGCTTGTCGAAGCATTCGAGTTCGAAGCATTCAGCGTGGGACCGAGTGCCCGGGGCGGACAGAAATGGAACGGTTCCTTTGTTTCGCTGTCGGGGCGACGGTTGTGCACGCGGATTACCGATCCGGTACTTATCGAAAAACTCGAAAAGGGCTATGTCCCCGGGCAACACTGCCTGATAACAGTCACCCTGAGCATGCCCTATACCCCGAAAAGCTGGACAAAAGAAGGCCTTCCATGCTGGAAATTAATTGCGGGCGTTGTCGAACTGGAACCTGGTACATGGCCGCAGAGTGCGGCTGCAGCTGCCAGCAGCAGGGAAACAGCATCAAAAACCGGAATGGCTATCAACAACCAGAGAATGCTCCATACACTGAAATCGGTATTCGGTTTCGACACATTCAGGCCCTATCAGCGTGAGATTGTCGAAGCGATCGTTTCGGGACGCGACTGCTTTTCGGTCATGCCCACCGGTGGCGGCAAATCGCTCTGCTTCCAGATGCCCTCATTGATGATGAACGGAACCTGCCTTGTTATCAGCCCGCTTATTGCTCTGATGAAAGATCAGGTGGATGCCGCGCGCACCAACGGAATCAGGGCCGCCTGTATCAATTCGGCACAAAGTGACCAGGAACGCATCCAGGTTTTCGGCGATCTTTACAATGGAGCTATTGATCTCCTTTATATTTCGCCCGAACGTTTCACCATGGATACCTTTCTGAATAATCTCTCGCACGTCCCCCTATGCATGGCTGCGGTCGATGAAGCCCATTGCATTTCCGACTGGGGTCACGATTTCAGGCCTGAGTATTTGTACTTATCCGAAATTATCAAACGATTTCCCGAAGTACCGGTTGCCGCATTCACGGCAACGGCAACCCACCGGGTCCAGAATGATATTATCACACGGCTGGGACTCCGTAATCCACTTACTGTACGAGCATCCTTCAACCGTCCAAACCTTTACTACCGGACAGAACAGAAATCGGATATCGAAAAGCAGATTGCCGAGTATATTATCAATACACAGGCCGGAAGCGGCATTGTGTATCGTACAACGCGCAACAATGTCGAATCCACTGCCGAATATCTCTGCAAATGCGGCATCCGGGCGATCCCCTATCATGCCGGTCTCGACAATGAAATACGGCAACGAAATCAGGAGGCCTTTAATCGTGATGAAGTCGATGTGGTCGTGGCGACGATCGCCTTCGGTATGGGAATCGACAAACCCAATGTCCGGTTTGTCATCCACGGCGATCTTCCCAAGAACATGGAATCGTACTACCAGGAGACCGGCCGTGCCGGAAGAGACGGCGATAAGGCGGAATGCGTGCTCTTTTTCGGATGGGGCGATGTCCCTAAAATCCGGTATTTTATCGACAAAATCGAAGACACAACAGAGCGCCGACGGCTGGGGGCATCGCTGAATGAAATGGTCACCTATGCCCAGAACCGGACCATATGCCGCCGAAAAAAGATCCTCGCCTATTTTGGCGAAATGGCTGAAAGTGACAAATGCGATGCCTGCGACATTTGTGAATCAAGTGTCCTTCTGCACGATGCCACCGGTGATGCACGTTTGATAATCAAAATAATCCACCAAACACACGAGCGGTTCGGTATCCTGCATATTATCGATATTATCCGGGGCGCCAATACAAAACGTATCCGGGAACAGGGCCATAATGAACTCGAATTTTACGGCAAAGGCAAGGAAAAACCCAAGAAATACTGGCAGGGACTTATTGACGAAATGATCGGACAGGATATCCTCGACCGCACCGCTGGAAATTATCCTGTTGTTACCCTTTGCGTTGATGCATTCCGCATTCTTCGCAACGAGCGCTCATTGAAAACGGCGCTCAAAGCTGAAACACCGAAAAATGCCGCGCCTAACGCCAGGACCGGAAAGCCATCTCGCCCTGTAAAAGCCTCAGGCGGGGATATCGTGCTTTTCGATCGTTTGCGTGCCCTTCGCCGCCACCTGGCAAGCGAAAAGGGAGTTCCGCCCTATATCATCTTTTCCGACAGAACTCTTCACGACATGTGCGCCAGGATGCCATCTTCATTAGGGGCGATGAGCATGGTCAACGGTGTCGGTGATGTAAAGCTTGAGATGTATGGAACGATCTTTTTGAAAGAAATCAAAGCCCATATTGCTTGAAAATATAATTACGGAGGAACTTCTGAGCGCCGGGAACGTCATGCCTGCAGCGATTACACTGTTGCATACAATATCGCCTTGGTTTACCGTGGTATCAACCGGTGCACTTCTGTTTTTTGTTAAACGTTAATAATATACCATGCTTGTGAACAATTCAGATTTGCGCTATGTATGGAAAAAACTATCTTATACTGATGATATCTAAAAGGAGGACTGTTTGTATGAATATTCTTATCACCGGCTCGAACCGAGGTATCGGCCTTGCACTGGTCAAATCATTTCTCAAGGAAAAGGCATTGGTAATTGCCGCCTGCAGAAATCCCGAAAAGACGGGGGAACTGATCAAATTAAAAAGAGAACATGAAGGCAGTCTTGAAATTGTTTGCTGTGATGTTGCTGATGACAATTCAGTTTCTGCGTGTGCAAAAGAAGCGGGCTCTTATGTAACCGGGCTGGATATTCTGATCAACAATGCAGCGATTTATCCCAAACCCAACGAGGAGCGACTTGAAGAGATCGCTTTAAAAAAAATTACCGATGCAATTAACACCAACACCATTGGCCCCATGCGCATGACAAAAGCTTTCCTTGGCTTGCTGAAAAAAGGCGACAACCCCCGTGTTGTCAATATCAGCTCCGGTGCCGGATCAATATCGAAATTAATGGCGCCGGCCCCCTCTTACGGGTATGCCATTTCAAAAGCAGCCATGAATATGGCGACCAGAAGCATGGCCGGCGATTTGAAAGCATACGGCATCACAGTTGTTTCGGTATCCCCCGGTTGGGTCCAGACCGATATGGGTGGTTCCAATGCTTCAATTTCTCCCCAGGAATCGGCCGAATCGATTACCGCCACGGTCCTGAATTTAAACATAGATAAAGCATCACTCTGGCTGAACCGACAGGGGCAGGAAGCAGAATGGGCATGGTGATGAGAAATCGGGCCTCTGCATGATTCAACCGCCGCCTGTTATCAGAATAGGCTTGTAATCACCCATTGTGCCGTTACAATGAAAAATGTGGCAATGAGTCCAATCAGAAGCACCCGGTAGCTGTAGCCTAAGAACCGGTATTTCTTACGATAGAGTATGTTCCCCAACTGATGGGTATCATTGAGGATCGCCTTATACACATTCTCATCGGTGCTGATAATCTCTTCCATTTTTTTCATGAATTCAACATCAGAGAGGGAGGAAAAGGAAGAAAAGAAAAGCCAGTTCGGTCTGGCCATGCCCTTCCCCTTATAGGTAGGCATTATCGCCAGAAGCGCAAAGGCTGCAGAAATCAGCATGGTAATTCCAAGGGCCAGCAGCCACAGCGAGGCCTGACCTTCCTGAACATACCTGAAAATAAGGGTAAGGATAACCGCTTCGGTTCCCATGAGAATACTTGCTTTCTGATCAGCCATGGCGCTGAGTTGTACATGATGCCATTGAAGACTTCTCAGCATCATATCGACACTGTTGCGGGCTTGAATATCCTTTAATGCTTCGATTTCTTCCATACAAAAGAGGGGTCTACTGATATTGATTAATGATTTTTGTATTTATTGATTTTCTACAGCCTATATGATATCATATTTCATTACGATAATTCAATTATTGTAACGATTTCACTGATACTGAGCATGCTATATGATCACAATCAATTATCCTGTCTATACGCTTGATAATCGGCCGTTGCTTGGTGCCGGGCACGAAATCACTCCGGAAATTCTCAACGATCTGAATGCTCCCTCCGATGAGACCAGACAAACCTATTCTCTTCTCAAACATGCCGCGGTTCAGCTGGATCTGAAAGAATTTTTGCAGATATATCCCTATGATGTCATATTCAGCGATAAGATTGATATGACGGCGCTCTATGGAAGTATGGGTGAAATATATCTTTCCACACCTGTTCTTGGCACGCTGGATTATTTCAAGATAAAGGATTACTACACCTATCGTCATATTATCACTGTTTTTGCACTCACCACGCTGATCGGCAGTGATCTTCTTGATGATTGTGATGAACGCATTATCGGTTCGGCCGCGGGTCCGACGCATGATATCGGTAAGATTTGTGTGCCTCTGTCTATCCTCAGAAAAAGTACCCCCTTGACTTCAGAGGAGCGGAAATTCCTTCAGCACCACACCGTTGCCGGATATGTCCTGCTCAACTATTACAATGCCGGATCAGTTGCCGCCGAGGTCGCCCTGAATCATCATGAACGGAAGGACGGCTCAGGATATCCGCGCGGGTACAACGGTATCGACAGGATGGCGGAGATTGTTGCCGCATGTGATGTCTACGATGCGCTCATTTCGATGCGTCCCTACCGGAAGGAATGTTATGATAACCGCACAGCACTCGAAGAAATTACAATTATGGCAGAGGAAGGCAAAATCGGGTGGGATGTTGTCAAATCGCTTATAGCACACAACCGCCAAAATAAGCCACATTACACCGAAGTTGTTATCTCAAAAGAAAAACGCGGCGCACCACCGAAAATGAATTCCTACGGCAAAATCGCTGGCAGCTGAAATCTACCACATCACCGCGTCGTCGCGTCGCTCTCTCCCTCCCCGCCGCCAAGCTTCGCCCGCATCCCTGCAAAAAAATCAGTGACATAGGACTGATAATCTTCCTTTTCTTTCTCCCCCAGCGCGCCGTCGAGAAACTCTCCGGGGATTTCATGAAGAAATTGTGAGGGAACCACCTTCACCATCTTTGCACGATACACCTTTGTTGCCGGATAGGTAAGTACCAGACGCTTTTGGGCCCGTGTCATACCAACATAAAACAACCGCCGTTCTTCATCAATCTTCCCTTCTTCAACCGACCGGAGTGAGGGCATAACACTATTGTCGAGACCTGCAAGAAAGACTACCGGAAACTCCAGCCCCTTGGCCTTATGAAAGGTCATGAAGGTGACTCTATTTCTGGAACGACCGGCCTTATCATCATTATCGTTGGCGACAAGACTTAATTCTCTCAAATATTCGGAAAGAATATCCTTCGATCGCTTATTTTTTTTCTCGAAGGTTTCTAGGCCATGAATTATTTCTTTGACATTATCGACTCGCTCTCGGTCGGCCTCCGACTGAGTGGATGCCTTTTTAAGGAGCTCGAGATATCCACATTCGTTCAACAGCTCATGCAACGCTTCGGCACAACCACCGTTTTTGAATTTGTGAAGGTATTTATCGACAAAGTCGACAAAATGAGTCAGCGTTTCGCTTTGTGAAGGTTTAAGTGTGGTACACTGCTCATGACTGCGAATAGCTTTGAAAAGGGTGCATTTTTTGCCCGATGCAAAACTGTCAAGTTCTTCAAGGGTCGATTTTGTGATCCCCTTATTCGGAACCTTAATAACCCGCATCAAACTGAGTTCATCTTCACAATTGGCAAAAAACCTCATGTACGCTATAACATCCCTGATCTCTCTGCGGTCAAAAAAGCTTGCAGCGCCTACTGTTTTATAAGGGACATTTTCCATCCGGAAAGCTTCTTCAAACCGCCGCATCATTGCATTGGTACGAAAGAGAAGTGCATTATCACCAAGACAGAAATTGTTTTTCTTTGCCTCTGTTTTAACATTCTGGGCAATCCAGACGGCTTCATCTTCCTCATCATCACCCCGGTAATGCATAATCTGTTCTCCAGCACCCGCAGCGGCAGTAATTACTTTTTCAATCCGCTTTTTATTCCGGGCAGCAACAGCGAGTGATGCATCGAGGATCTGACTTGTCGACCGATAGTTTCTGTCTAAAACAATCTTTTTACATCCCTTGAACGTACGGGTAAAATTGAGGATATTATCGATAATTGCACCACGCCAGGAATAAATACTCTGATCATCGTCCCCCACCGCCATAATATTGTTTTGGGGTGCGGCAAGAAGTTTAGCCAGTTTCATCTGGACGGCGTTGGTATCCTGAAACTCATCAATTGACACATACACATACCGTTCCTGATATTTTTTAAGAATATCGGGATGTTTTTCGAAGAGTCGAAGGGGCAGGAGAAGAAGATCGTCGAAATCGACGCTGTTACGATGGAATAAAATCTGCCGGTAAGCATTATAGATTCTTCCGGTTTTCTGCTTGGCTTCATCGAGTTTTTTATAATCATCAGGATCTAATGAAGCATTCTTTGCCAGACTGATTGCGTTTGCATGGGTATCGTGGCTTTCATCTTTCATCCCTTTTCCGATGGTGCGCATTACTCCTTTTATCACCCCTGTCCGCTCATAGTCGTTAATAATAGAAAAATTTCTGTTGATTCCGATAGCATGCCCGTCTTCCTTGAGGATCCGGGCACCCAGGCTGTGAAAAGTTGAAATGGTCATTGTTTTCGCCGCTTTGGGAGAGACAATTTTTGCAATTCTCTCTTTCATTTCTTTTGCGGCTTTATTGGTGAACGTTACCGCCAGTATCTGGGACGGCTTACAGGCATTCTGTTTAACCAGACGGGTAATTCGGGTAGTCAGCACACGGGTCTTGCCCGATCCGGCCCCGGCAAGAACCAGGAGGGGACCTTTGGTATGCATGACTGCCTGTTTCTGTGATGGATTCAATCCGGAGAGATAATTGTTCAAGGCGAAAACTTCCTGCGAATCAATGGTGCCGAAAACGTGATAAAATACACTGATGCAGATAAAAAGTCTAAGATCGTTTTACAGGAAAGAATCAGAGGTTTATCGGGCTGGTTTTCCAGTGGTACTTCGGATAACCAGATTACCCTCGATATCGGTAATTTTCTTTCGCCATACCCTTTTAAAGCTGTACGGACGGAGCACAAAATTGATCATCGCTTCGGTAACAGCCTGAAAATTGAAATTATAACTCGTGATACGCTCCCCCATGGCATCGAGCGTATCATCGAAACCAACCACCGAAAGATCCTGGGGGATACGCACGTTTTTGCTCCAGAGATAACTTAATGCCATGGATGCAACCAGATCATTTGCACAAATCCATGCCGTGATATCTTTTTGTTGAAGGGCTTTTTCCATAAGAGGGATGCAATTTTCGAATATTATTGCGCTTTTCAGGGTTATCCATGCAGTCCGCTTGATCGGAAAATACATCTGCTCTCGGTAAGCAAAAGGCATTTTTTCCCACCATTCTTCAGAATCTTGGACGGGATATGAATCTGCTTCGTGAAGTTCCAGTGATTTTTGCGTCGCTGCCTGTACTGGTGATGAATTTTTTGTAAACCCTTCGACCCCGTCGGCATATCCGGCAGCAGTATATACGGTACCTAATGCCCTCAAGCGTGTTTTTGACCATGTCATTTCGTGGATCGGCGAGATATAAGCGATATTTTTATGCCCTAATCCAATAAGATGCCGGGCAACCTCATAGACCGGTTTCTCAAGAACCGACATACGAAACATCTGAAAAAAGGGCATGCCGATAACTGCTTTGCTCAATTCCAGTTCGCCGGTAAAATCCAGTATCCCTAAAGGCTTCTTAAAAGAAGAGAGGTGAGAGGGAATAAAATCGAAATCATGGTCCATACTCTTAGCCGAGTAGATATAACCGGCAACAGAATCATTATCGATATTGGAAATATTTATAGAGGCATTGGTAGCAACAT
>WJLZ01000158.1 GCA_014728215.1 Chitinivibrionales bacterium | reverse complement strand
TCTCAATTCCAAGGAAACAACGCTTCGCACAAAAGACAATGAGCTGACCCGCCTTATCTCACTGGAAAACGAAAAACTCGAGAAAATCTCTCAGACCACCATGAGCGAAGCGAAAAAGATGCTTCTGGAAAATCTCGAAGGTCAGGTGCGATATGAGAATGCTCAAATGATTAAAGAGATGAAAGACAAGGCCCGTGAAGAAGCCGAGCGGGAATCAAAGGAGATTATTCTTCAGTCGATCCAGCGCTCGGCCGCGGATACAACAGTCGAATCCACCGTCTCGGTGGTGCATCTTCCCAACGATGAAATGAAGGGCAGGATTATCGGAAGAGAGGGACGGAATATCCGGTCCTTTGAAGAAGCCACTGGTATCGATGTTATCGTTGATGATACCCCTGAAGCGGTGATTCTTTCCGGATTCGATCCGATCAAGCGTGAAGTTGCGAGAATTGCCCTTGAGAAGCTCATCGTTGACGGCCGGATTCATCCGGGACGTATCGAAGAACTCATTAAGAAGAGCGAAAAAGAGCTTGAGAAAAAGATGAAGGAAGCTGCTGAAGAGGTGATTTTCGATCTGGGTGTTCACGGGATCAAACCCCGGATCGTCGAACTCCTTGGAAGGCTTAAATACAGGGCATCCTATGGTCAGAATGTTTTGCAGCATGCCAAAGAGGTCGCGATTTTGGCGGGTTTAATGGCCGGAGAATTAAAAATGGATACAAAGATTGCTATCAGAGCCGGGTTACTTCATGACATCGGTAAGGCAATCGACCGGGAAGTTGAAGGAACCCATTCCGAATTAGGCGCCGAAATTGCCGCAAAAAATGGGGAAAACGAGATTATCTGCAATGCCATTGCTGCGCATCATGAAGATGTTCCACCGATTTCTCTTTATCCGATTCTTACTCAGGCAGCCGATACGATCTCCAGCACTCGTCCGGGAGTCAGAAGAGAGACGCTTACCAATTATATCAACCGCCTGACCAAACTCGAAGAGATTGCCGACTCTTTCAGGGGTGTGAGCAAATCCTATGTTATTCAGGCTGGCCGTGAAATCAGAGTCATGGTCGAGCCACAGAATGTTACCGATGCTCAGTCTGAAGAGATGGCTGGTCAGATTTCGCAGAAAATCCATGACGATATGGAATATCCCGGTCAGATCAAAGTCACGGTAATCCGTGAAAACCGGTACACCGAATATGCGAAATAAGAGCCTGGCATGAGAATTCTTTTTATTGGTGATATCTTTGGGACTACAGGCCGCCGGGTACTAGCCGAGCGGCTTTCTTCTCTTGTCGAGGAGAAGGCGGTTGAACTGTGTATTGCCAATGGAGAGAACGCCGCCGGCGGCGGAGGACTTACCAATAACATTATCAAAAAATTCCGGAAATATGGTGTTCAGGTCATAACCGGCGGCAATCATATTTTTTCGAATCAGGACTGCTATCCTAATCTCGAAAATGATGATTTTGTGCTCCGGCCCCATAATTTCCCCCCGGGAAATGTGGGAAAGGGGATCGCGCTTTACACTCTCAAAGACAGCAGAAATATCGGGATAATAAACCTTCAAGGCCGCACATTTCTCCACGAGATAACCGACTGCCCTTTTCGCACTGCCGACCAGGCGGTAGCTTTTCTGGCAAAGGACACTAAAAGCATCTTTATCGATTTTCATGCTGAAGCGAGCAGTGAAAAGAAAGCGCTGTTCTATTATCTTGACGGCAGAATAAGCGCCCTTATCGGAACTCATACCCATATTCAGACTGCCGATGAGTTCATTTCACCTGAAGGCACGGCGTATCTTACCGATGTCGGTATGACCGGTCCGGCAGATTCCTGTATCGGTATGAAACCCGAACCTGTTATCAAAAAGTTTATTTTTCAGACATCGGCAAGATTTGAGCCCTCGAATGCCGGCCCTTCCCTGAATGCAGTCCTGATGGATATCGACGATAGTACCGGCAAGGCGACCTCGATCTCCCGGATATCCGAACGGATCATTTTCAAATGAATTCTTTGCCTCCGACCTTTCTTACCCCTCAGCAGAGCGACCGTCCCTACACGGTGAGTGAAATCAACAACGGTATTGCCCGGATAATCGACAGTGGCAATACGCTCCTATGGGTGGAAGGTGAAATTTCTAATTTAAAACGGGCATCATCCGGCCACTGCTACTTTACCCTGAAAGACGCCAACAGCCAGATTTCCTGTGTGATGTGGCGGTCTACTTCGATGCAGTTGAAATTCGATGCAGAGGACGGTATCGAGATTATGGCAATAGCATCGATCCGGGTATATCAGAAAGCCGGACGGTATCAACTCGAGATTCACCGCATGCAGCCCTCGGGACTAGGGGCCTTGTTTGCGGCCTTTGAAAAGCTTAAAAAGAAACTCGACAAGGAAGGGCTTTTTGATAAGTCTCATAAAAAAGCATTGCCCGAAACAGTTTCCCGTGTTGGGGTTATCACCTCACGGAACGGTGCGGCGGTGCGGGATATTATCAAGGTAATCAGGGCCAGAGCGCCCCAGACCGATATTGTTATTCGTGATGTATCGGTTCAGGGGGCCAAGGCCGCAAAAGAAATTGGCGAGGCTATCGAAGACATGAACCGCTGGAACCAGGTCGACTGTATCATCATAGGCCGAGGAGGTGGTTCTCTGGAAGACCTCTGGGCCTTTAACGAAGAGATAGTAGCCCGAACAATTTTTGCATCGGACATTCCGATTATTTCTGCCGTGGGTCATGAAATTGATTTTACCATCGCCGACTTTGTCGCCGATCTCCGTGCCCCTACGCCTTCGGCCGCAGGTGAAATGGCGGTGCCCGATACCCTCGAAAACCGGCGGTACTATAAAAACCTTACGCAGCGCTTTGCCTGGCGCTTTTCCGGTTTTCTGAATGAAAGCAGAAATTCTTATACCCGCCTGTCCCGCAGGTCAGCGTTACGCGTTCCTCTCAGAATGATTACCGATTCGCGCCAGACCATGGATGACCTCCGTTACCGCCAGGCGCACGCTCTCTCACTCGCATTCCGTCACCTCAGAAACCGTTTTTCCACCGCAGGGGCCCAGCTTCAGGCACTCAGCCCCCTTGCCGTACTCGGCCGGGGATACAGTGTGGTGACCAAAGAAGACGGTACCACGGTCAAAGACGCCTCCCAGATCTCACAAGGCGAAGACGTCCGTCTTCGATTCAAAGAAAGTGAAGCGCGGGCGAAGATTCGGTAAGCAGAGAAACATCCCTATTGCGGGTAGTGATGATTTACTCCTTCCTTTAATGAGCTTTTCCGATTAAAATATCCTCCCCTTTTCCTTGCCATAAGTTCAATAAATAGGTATATTGTTTTTTCATTTTTGCACGCTATCCCACGGAAATTGCCGCTAACCGTACAGACTGGAAAATGGGACATTACCAAAAATTTTTCTTGTTTATCGTCTGGGTTTCGCTTCTTTTTGCTGTTTTTGGAGAAAACAGTCATTACATTACCAATAAACCCCCTCTTGAGCAAACCGCCTACGCTCACCTTCCACTCGGTACAGTAAAGCCCAAAGGATGGCTCTATGACCAGCTCCGGATACAGGCCGATGGCCTCTCGGGATATGCCTACAGTTCCTTTAACGCCGGCAGGTGGAGCATTACCAATTATCACGAAGGAATAATCGCCCTTGCCTTTGTGCTTGATGATGCTCGATTGAAAGACCTTGCGAAGGACCATGTTGATGAAATCCTCACATGGAGCGTACCATCAATAAATATTCGTAACAATTACCATTATCAGCATGCTGTCCGGGGTCTGATCGAATACTATGAGGCTACCGGATATCAACCGGCATTCGACTGGCTGCAGGAGTATTTCGAATTGAATAAAGACGAAATTGCATCTGCGGCATTCGGATATTGCTGCAACAGCGGCTCCCGTATCGGAGAAAATCTCATCGCTCTATACTGGCTTTACAACCGCACTGGCGATACGGCCTTGATCAATGCAACAGGCCCTCAGTACAAGGATAATATCGACACACTTGCCGACGGCTTTTCGGGATTCCCGCAGGCCCATCCAACCGACCATTCGGTCGACATAGCTCAGGAAATCAAATTTCCCGGCCTTTACTATCAACAATATCCTCTGGATAAGTACAAAAATGCGGTTTTTACCGGACTGGAAAATATCGACACGTTCTTTGGACAGGTAGGAGGCCGGTTTTCCGGTCACGAACTCCTGCCGACACTCGAGCGGGGCCTGGAACCAACCAATGGAACAGAGCTGTGTGCGGTGATGGAATTTGCCTATTCGATGGAACGGCTCTTCGAAATTTTCGGTGATATCACGCTTGCCGACCGGCTGGAATCGATTGTCTATAATTCCATACCCGGAGCCTTTACACCTGATATGTGGGCCCATCAGTACGACCAGCAGGCAAATCAGGTTCTGGTCGACCGCTCGAAACGGGTATTCGACAACAGCGAAACCGCCAACTGTTACGGTCTGACACCTCACTACCCCTGTTGTTTATCGAATATGCACCAGGGATGGCCCCGGTTTGTCGAGAATATGTGGATGGCGACTCATGACAACGGTGTTATTGCCGTGGCCTACGGACCATCGGAGGTAACCGCCCGGGTTGGCGCTGCGGGCACAGAAGTTGTTATTTCCGAAGAAACCGAATATCCCTTCAAGGGTTCCATTGCTTTCACTGTCGCACTGCCGGCGTCCGGGCCGGTTGAATTTCCCCTTCATTTTCGTATTCCTTCATGGGCCGGCGAAGCGTTTTATGTTCTTGATGGAGATACTACCCCTGTTGCTGCTGCAACAATTGCGGTGGTTAACCGGACATGGAGTAACGGCGATAGTATCTATTTACATTTCCCGATGAAAATACGGAGTGAGACCAGATTCAGGAATGCCGTGGGAATCCTCCGGGGTCCGCTCTATTTTTCTTTACGGATAGGCCAAGACCATCGATCATACGCCGGACCACGGGGAATTTATCCTTCATACGACTGGGAAATTTTTCCAACAACCGCATGGAACTACGGCCTCTGCATCAATTCTTCTGATGTTAACTCGCAGATACAAACGAGCATCCATTCCGTTGGTGAATTTCCCTTTGCCGGCTCCGGAGAATCATTGTTTGTTAAAACTGCGGAAGATCCCGATCCTGCCTGGGAAAAAAGGGCAAGCACGACCCCCGAACCGGTTGTCCTTACTGCAAAGGCCAGAATAGTGGATAACTGGGGAGCAATGTTTGAGAATTCGGCAGAAAATCCGCCTTTGAGTCCTGTTTATTCCGATAATCCAACCGTTGAAGTCGAGCTTGTTCCCTACGGGTGTGCCCGTCTTCGTATTTCAGAATTTCCCGTGGTGGATACAGAAATGGTAGTCTATGCATTCGAGAATATAAACGATGCGCCTGATCCCGAATTTTCTTCAGGTATACGGATCAACGGAACCATTCTGTTTCCCGGCATAGACAAAAGAGAAATTGCAACAATCAAAATATACACCCTTTCCGGTGCACTGATTGCCTGTGGCGGCAGTTCTGTCCTGGAACCGGGTACGACAAAACTTACTGCATCTCCCCATATAATACAGGTTAAAACCACCCGCGGGATCATAACAAAAAGATTTATTACGGTAAGGTAAAAAGGGTACGCTTTATTCCGAACTGGCAGCGCCAAGAAAAATGGGCGATATTTTTCGGGTAGAGCCGCCGGCATTACAGAAATGGCTGCAGCAAAAATAGATCCCGGAGGGCCATTGAACGCTTCGGAAACCCTCAACCATTCTGGTAAATCTTCCCGGTGATTCGATCAAGAATTCTTTGTGTAACAGTTCACGACCTGCGGCATTTACCACCCGTACAGTTACCGAACCCGCGGAAGGAGCTTCACCATACAAAACGATAAATCGGGGATTTGCCTCTGCTTTTAAAGTGAAGTCATTTCCGGGAGCAAATCGAGAGGGTTTTCTGCCGGAAATAGGAGAATCTCCGGTCTTGTAGTTGCTCAGGAGTGTTCCGCTGTCACCGACAATCCAGCCATAGCCATGAACCTCATCGACAAAAAAGACATCACGGAGCGTATGACCGGTTGTATTGGAATCTACACTCCACAGCTCGCCACCATCGGTAGAATAAAGTATCGCACCCTCTTCACCGACAATGTACACAACGGCAGTGTCGGGACAAAAGATGCTGAACAAGGTGTTATCAAGCGAGGAATTCTGTTGTTCCCAAGACATGCCGCCGTTTGAGGAATAAAGAATCATGCCGCTGTCGCCGACCGCCCACCCATGTAACGAATCCGTAAAAAAGATATCATAGAGATGTCCTTTACCGCTCAATGAATGAAGCGGCATTCTGGTGTCCCATACGATTCCACCATCGGTGGTATTTTTGATCAGGGGTGAATTGATGGGGAAACCCGATGTGTTTTTATTTCCTCCCGCAATCCATCCTGTAGTGCTGTCGATGAAAAAGACCGCATTAACCCGGTAAACCACGTAGCTTTCCTGAAATTCCCACTTCACTCCCGCATCGGAAGAATACATTATTTTTCGATAATATCCGGGGGCACCTCCAACAGCCCATCCCTGGCGTTCATTAAGGAAAAAGATATCATCAAAGCCGCGATGCCCGCCGTGATTGCCGCTTGTCAGAATTTCCCAGTCCTCACCGCTCTTTGAGGTATAGAGTATTGTATCCTGGAGTCCGGCAATCCAACCGGTGGTATGATTAATGAATTGTATTTTCCGGAAATTCCATGTGGAGTCACGTTCATTTTTTTGCCATGATGCACCGCCGTCGGTAGTCATATACAACATACCGGAATCACCACCGACCCATCCCCGAAGCGTATCAACAAAAAAAACAGTATGCAGGTTTTTGAATTGGGTGCTGTCCGAAGATGAAAGGCTTTGGGGATACCACTCTCCTGATGCAGTTCCCGGAACCGCTAAAAATATGCAGCAAAAAAAGAATGCAGTGAGGATGGATGCTCTATAAATCATGATAAATGTGTCGCCGTCGAGTAAGAAATGATTATTTTGTACCATTAATGAGAAATGAGTAATAGTCTGTATAATATAATTATCAACCCTGAAACTTTAAGGTAAATGCAGTAATAAATTAGATTTGAACAGGTAGATCAGTCTCAGATTCGACAGGTGAAAGGATTCCGTGATGGCCAAAGAGAACATACCCATTCCAAAGCTTCCACCATGGAAGATTCTTGTCCTTTCCAACCTGACCCCCGGCAAAGGACCGTCAGGACCATACTCCATAGATAGAAGTACTTTCAGTGAACTCGCACAAAAACTATTCCCCACACTCTTTCTGACGGTTCCCGACAAGCTCGGTGGTCCACTCGATCATAGAGATATCAATCTATCGTTTGAATCGCTCAAGGATTTCACTCCCGATTCGGTTATCTATCAGGTGCATTCATGTGCAAATATTCTTATATTCAAAAAATTGATTGACGATTGCCGCAGTGGTCGAATTTCGGGTACCGAATTGAACTCATCGCTGAAAAATTTATCCCTGCCGCCAGAGCTTGTTACTGCAATCGAAAAAGCAACCCGCACAAGTAGTTCATCGACTCCGTCACAGGCCGGGCAGAAAAAAAAGGAAGGCAAAATAGATAATATTCTGAACATGCTTGATATTGATGACCGCTCGTCTCAAACCGATAATCCGGGAGAAGGATCACCGGATGCTTTGAATAAATTCATGGAGGCGGTTACAGCCGGAGAACAGTCTGCTGTTGCCGGGGAAGATATCGATTCCATACTGCGTGATGCAAATGCTCTTCTTGCAGCTCAGCTTGACGAGATACTCCATGCCCCTGCATTTATCGATCTGGAATCTTCATGGAGAGAGCTAAAATTTCTGGTTGATTGTACCGATTTCCGTAAAGGTGTTCAACTCGATGTCATTGCCTGTTCCAGGGATGACATTCAAAAAACCCTGCATGACAAAGTGTTCCATCCGGTATGGAAAGAAGGTCATCCTCCCTATGATCTGATAATCATTGCCCATGAATTCAGCAGGATTCCTCCACACCAGGAAATGGTTGAGCAGCTGGCTGAGTTGGCCCAGAGTACGCAAACACTGATTTGCGCACCTGCAGGACCGCAATTCTTCGGTATATCGAATTACGATCAGCTGTCGTCGGAAGTCCCCAGCGTTGCATCGCTTATTGATTCTGCGGGATATGAAAACTGGCGGGCATTCAGGGATCGTCCGGAATCGGACTGGGTTGCCTTTACCGCAGGCGAATTCGCTCTTCGAACCTATTATTCCCAATCCGAAGTGCCGACTAAAGCAATTCCTTATAAAGAGGCCGAAAATCACCATTACCTTCCCTGGGGAAGCGGCTCTATTGCATTAGGTGCGCTCCTGTCGCAAACCATGACCATGCTGGGTACGGAGGAACTGGATGAAATTCGAGTGAATCCCCGTCTGCACAATATGGAGGCGGTGCCGGTTAAGGACCGGCATGGAAAATGTGCGATGCAAAGTACTCCTGAAGTCTGGACAGGGGATATGCAATGGGATATGGGAGCCAATGGCCTTATTCCCCTCTCCAGTGCGCCGGACACAACAGAACTGAGATTCGGTTCGATAACAACGATACGAAAAGACGGTGTTTCGATAACCAAAGCGCTTCTGAGCGCGCGGATCTCTCATATCGTGCTCCACTTGGCGGAAAAATTCGGTGATAAATCACCTGAGACGCTGGCAGAAATTCTTAAAGCAGGAATCAAAGCACTTCTTATTCCCAAATCACTTCGGCCATCTGATAATGGAGTACGGGTCGGATTCGAAGTAAGCAGGGAAAAGACCAATGCCCATGATTTTGCATTATCGGTCCGGCTCCCCTATCCGGTTTTTGGTGAAGAAATAACACTCGACATTTCCTTTACTTTGTAATCCTGTGGGCTACGGATATATTTGTCTGTAACGGTACAAAGACGGACACCGCCTGTCCGTATCCGGGTAATATTCCGCTTTTGTCATATTCATTTCCACCGAACATACGGTTTCTTGCATGGACAAAAGAAAAAAGACTTTTATTCTCGATACGATCCGTGGTGGAGCCGACGGCGTTCTGGCTGCGATTGTCAATACTATTCTTCTCCTGGTTGCCATTGAAGTTTTCAATCTTTCCGATTCGTGGAAAGCATTGATTGCTTCCGCCCCTTTTATCGGGTGCATCTTTTCTCTTGTTTACAGCGCCAGATTTGCAGATACGAGTTTGAGAAAATCCCTGCTGGCATCTGCGCCCATGGGACTTTGCTGTGTGTTTACCACCATGCTTCTTTTTACCAGTGATGGAATAATCTTTTCGATTATCGCCACCATTGCCATGTCCTTTGCCTGGATGAGGATTCCTTTTTTATCGGCCATTTACCAAGAGAATTACAGTGCACGGGAACGGGGGACTCTCTACTCCTGGAGCCTGATTGCGACGATTTCGGTGACCATAACATGCAGCTATGCCTTTGGCCGGTTATTGGATATTAACCTTGCGTTGTATCGACTAATTATCGGAATTGCTGCGGTGGCAAGTGCTGTCAGTACGGTTGCGGTTTTCCTGATCCCGTCGTCAACCCCTGATATGCAATCGGCGAGTAATCCTCTTAAAAACTTATCACTGATATGGAAGAACAAACTCTTTGGCTATATTCTTTTTTCCTGGTTTATTACCGGTTTTGCCAACCTGTGGACCCGTGCCCTGCGGATCGAGTATTTGGCCGAATCAAAGGGGGGCCTCGATTTGTCGCCCTTAATGGTCATGGTAATCGCCGGTGTTATTCCCGAAGCGGCGCGACTTATTTTCATCCGTTTCTGGGCTCACCTGTTCGATCGTATTAACTTTATCGTTCTTCGTATCACACTCAATCTCTTTTTGGGTTTTGGCCTGCTGATTTACTTTATCAGCGAAAATCCGGTAATTATCGGCGCGGGAAGTTTTCTTTTCGGCATTTGTCTCTCGGGGGGTGTTCTGGCATGGAATTTATGGATAACAAAATTCGCCCCGGCGGGTCAGGCTCATATTTACATGTCAATCCATGTGTTCCTTATGGGAGTACGGGGGATTATCGCCCCCCGCATCGGCTTTTTTTTAACCGACTACTTTCCATTCAGAATAATCGGTATTGCGTCTTTTTGTATGATCCTGATCGCCAGTGCAATGCTGGTTCCGGTTATCAAGATGGCGAATCGGCTGGAACAGTAAGCGAGCCCGGCAGTATAAAATTCATCTTTGTTTCGCACCCGTTTCTTTGCATATACCCCTCTTTCAGTTCAGATATTCCAGCACCTTCTCAAGCTTCCCGGCGCTCTCCTCAAGGCCCCCCGGCCTGTTGCGTTTAAGCCAGAGCTTTTTGTGCTGAGCGATTATGTTTTTGAGTTCCCTTCGAAGCTCTTTTGTATCGGCGGGCTCTCCAAGGGCGATAAGGCCCCGTTTTGCCCCGAACCGGGCCATGCGAATTGCGTTCGTCAACTCCTGCCTGATCAGAGAGGCATCGGGGATTTCCGGTTTGATCGAGGGAATTTTCTTTTCGAGAGTATCGAATTTTCTGATGCTTTTTTTCAGGTCTCCTTTCGAGATACGCCTGAGAATCGCCTCGAGATCACCGGGCTTTGCAAAAAGGAGGGTATTGAACACGGTCTTGTTTCTCATGCGCACCGGAAGCAGCTCGAGAACCGAGCCGAGATCGTAGAGAAGTTTTCCGGTACGGCCGGTTGTATCCCTGACTTTGATTTCATTGACCGCGGCTACAATATCGGCCTTCGCATTCGATCTGTAGCACCAGGAATAGGCTGCGCCGGCAAAGAGGCCGATAAAGCTTATGGGCCAGTACTGGTGGTGTCCGTGATCGCCCCAGTCGGTGATCAGATACCCCGATGCCCCATGTTTTTTACCGTTGCGAGCGGCATTGGCGCAGTTTTTCAGACAGTTCGCTGTCCGGCCGGTTAAGGAGTTCCAGCTCGATGTTCCCGGGCAGACATAAAAATCCAATCCGGCATTAGAAAACCGTGCACCTTCGCGATTAAACGGGTGATTACCTTCATACCCCCAGCACAGCGCAATAAGATCCTGAGGAAGTTCAGGTATGAGCGCTGGTTCTTTCAGAATGATATCCCCCCAGAACATCATCCGATGCCCATACTTTTTTACCAGCTTGTGAATCTTTTTCAGAAATTCGAGATAAACCCTTGTCGTTCCCTTTTTCTCACAGGATTTCCTGCTCCATCCGGTACCAAGTTCCCAGGTCTCATCACAGCCCACATTGAACTGGCGGCTGGTAAAATTAGGCAGAAACTCTCCATAGAGCAGATCGAGAAACTGCAGAGTCGCCCGATTCGGTTTGAGTGTGGAACCATAATCGGACCGCCCTCCCAATGGATGTTCGAATCCGTACGGTGATTCGGCCAGGTGTTTGTATTCCGGGTGACTGAGCCACCGTTCGAAATGGCCGAAAGAATTAAAATTGGGGACAAATTCGATAAACCGGTCCCGGCAATACTGGTCGAGTTCGCGAACTTCACCTGCAGTTAAGGGAGACGCATCTTTCCAGACAGTCTCGTGGCCGGTAAAGGCAAAGGTGTGTTCGGTATACAACTGGAGCTGGTTAATTCTCAGTGATGCAAAGAGATCGATCGCCTGTTTCAGGGTCGCCATGGTGGGCACCTTACACCTGCTGATATCAAGCATTACTCCCCTGTTCTGAAAATCGGGATGGTCCTCAATGGTACAGAGCGGTACGGCACTACCAAAGGTACATACTACCTGCTGCAATGTCTGAAAGCCGTAAAACGCTCCGGCTTCATCAGAGGCTTCGATGGTAATATCATCATCGGTTACGTTAATTTTATACCACTCTTTTTTTCCTATTGATGGCGTGAGAACACAGGAGATATTTCGATGATTTGCCCTGGAATCCAGAGGAAGAACCACAAGCTTTTTTGCAAAAAATTTCACGGAATCTTCGGCAAATGATTCGGCAGTTGCCTTACAACGCAACGAGAAACAGGAATCGAGCCGGATTCCGGTAACACCGGTTATGTCTGTTTTTTTTCTGGAATATCGTGCTTTTGCCGGATGGGGAAAAACCATATTTTTTCACAATCTTTTATGCTGTTTACCGTAAGAACGCTCTTTTTATCGTATATACCTTTGACTCCGAAGCACCCTTCATATTCACATTTCTTAGGGGAATCAAGGGGTTAATATAGTATATTATTGCTTACTGGTTTAGTTCTGGAGAAAGATTTCATGCCTAAAAGTGATGTTACATTTGAGAAGGCCCTTAAGAATCTCGAGGGAATAATTGAAAAGCTTGAAAGCGACGATCTTACACTGGACAAAGCTCTGGAGTATTTTGAAAAAGGCATTTCGCTCATGCGCACCTGTGAAAGTCATCTGAAAAGTGCGGAAGGCAAACTGAAAGAGCTTTTAAAGGGCGAAGATGGCGAATTTGTCGAAAAGACACTGGGGATTACGGCTGATTCTCTGATATCCGGAGATTATGATAATGAATGAAGTAAAAGAGTACCTTGGAAGGGTCGTCGAATGTATCGATTCCCGGATGGATTCCCTGCTCCCATCAAAGGAGAGTTATCCTTCCTCGATCCATTCGGTCATGCGGTACAGTATATTTGCCGGCGGCAAACGGATTCGACCGGCGCTGGTGATGGCATCCTATGAAGCCTGCGGAGGTGCATTCGGCGATGACAGTCCGGTTATTGCCGGTGCAGCCATTGAAATGTTTCATACCTTCTCGCTTATGCACGATGATCTTCCGTGTATGGATGATGATGATTTCCGCCGGGGAAAACCGACTGCGCATAAAGCCTTTACCGAAGCGCTGGCGGTTCTTGGCGGTGATGCGCTCTGTATTTATGCATTCGAATGCCTGACCATGCTTAACCGGATAGATGTTATCCAGGAAATTGCCCGTGCTCTGGGTACCGGCGGAATGATCGGTGGCCAGGTTGTCGATATTGAATCGGAAGGAAAGGAAGTGGATAAAGAAGCTGTTGAATATATCCACAACAACAAAACTGCCGCACTGATTCGCACGTCGGTAAAAACAGGCGCTCTTCTTGCCGATGCGCCCCAGGCCGGCGTCGAACACCTTACCACCTACGGTAATCTTATCGGCCTTGCATTTCAGGTGGTTGATGACATTCTCGATGAAGAGGGAACGACCTCTCAGCTCGGAAAGGACGCCGGCAGTGACCGGGCACGGGGCAAGGCAACATTTCCATCAGTATGCGGCATGGAAGAATCCAAGAGGTATGCAAAAGAATTGATTGACAATGCCTGCAATGAGTTGCAGTTTCTCAATGATAATGCCCGGATACTCCGGAATATAGCCCGCTTTATTGAAACACGCCTTTCATAATCTTCACACAGGTACGTTTCCCCTGCCCGAAAAAGAGACCGGATTACACTTTTGGGTGGATGATTTATATTTGTACTGGATGTTTCAAAACATTACGGACAAATAACCATGGAGTAATGCAACGATGTCTCGATTTCTTGTAATATTATTGTCATTCATTACACTTTTCGTACCCAGAGAAAAATACGAGCGCAAGGTCGCGCAGATTGTAGACATGGATCAAAAACATGCCGGGTGGAATTTTCAGGGATGGGAATACAAATCTGTTTCAAAGCCCGGCAGTGACTTTATTCACCGTTATTATGAATATCCCTCACCGAATGATTCGGCGCCGGTGTTTCTCTTTTTTCATGGGCTTATTCTTGACGGGAGAACGTTCACCAATATGACATCACTGGCCGACTCCTGGAGACTCATCGCTTATGATATCCCCGAATCGACCTCCCGGTACATGGGCTCCATGAAAGATTTTGTAGAGATCACCTCCGAATTTGTCGAATTAATGCATTTCACATCGTGTAACGTCTGTGGAGTTTCCTTCGGAGGCGGCATTGCCCTTCGTCTGGCCGCCGATAAAATAGTGGATGTGAAAAATCTTGTTCTTATCTCGACCGGTATCGTGGGAAACACCCGACGGGAGCAACGACGGCAACATATCATGGCCGAATGGGTAAAAGACATTCCCGATTATAAACTCTATTGGTTTATGGAAAAGGTATATAAAAGAACCGCAAAGGAATATGAGGATGATACAACCGGAATTAAACAGCTCTTCCGTGTAAAGGATGTTGACTTTTTCCGCCAGGTAGTGCAGGCAATGGACGGCTATGATGCCGGTGCGTATGCAAAAAAAGTTTCCTGCCCCGTGCTTCTTCTTTCGGGCAGTGAGGAAGATGTCTTTTCGGATAAACAGGTAAAGCGGATAAAGAAGTACATTCCTCAGGCTCAATCTGAAATAATCGAGGGAGGTACGCACGCGATGGTTTTTCGGCAGGGTGACAATGTTGCCGGAGAAATCAGGGAATTCTGCAGTTCCCATGGTTCCACGGCTTCCCCAAAATAGCAGTACTGATCGGTCCTGTACCTATCAACCGGGTGAGGTTTTTCTTATGAAAATAGGAATCAGCCGATGTCTTTTGGGAGATAATGTTCGCTACGACGGCGCCCATAAACTCGACCGTTATCTCCGGGATATACTGGGAAAATTTGTGGAATGGGTGCCGGTATGTCCAGAGGTGGAATGCGGCCTCAGTATCCCCCGGGAAGCGATACGGCTTGTAGGGACGCCGGAACACTACCGGCTTGTGACCCTCAAAACCCAAAAAGATATTACGGTTCAGATGACCGAGTGGGCTGCGATTCGACTCGAACAGCTTGCCCGGGAAGATTTGTGCGGCTACATTTTTAAAACAAAATCGCCCAGCTGCGGGATGCGGGGAGTCAAGGTATATACCGAGAAAGGCATGCCCAGCTACCGGGGATCAGGCATCTTCGCCCGGCTTTTCATGGAGAGGTTTCTCGAAATCCCTGTTGAAGACGAAGGGCGGTTGCATGATGATAATATCAGAGAAAATTTTATCGAACGGATATTCGTATTCTCACGGTGGAAAGATTTCCTGTATACCAACCATACGGTGGGCGGGTTAATCGCATTCCATACCAATCATAAGCTGCTTTTTATGGCACACAGTCCCCGGCATCTTCGAAGTCTGGGAAGAATTGTTGTTGAGGCAACAAAGCAGCATCTGGAAAAATCAACCGACAAATATTTTCATACCATGATGGAGGCACTGAAACTCATTGCAACAGTCAAAAAAAATGTTAATGTGCTCATGCATTGTATGGGTTATTTCAAAAAACAGCTCACTCCTGATGAAAAAAAGGAACTTGCCGAGGTAATCGAACAGTATCATTCAAATCTCATACCCCTTATTGTTCCGGTTACCCTTATTAAACACTATGCCCGGAAATACAATGAGTCATATCTGAAACGACAATACTATCTTAACCCGCATCCGGCCGAATTGAAATTGAGGAATCATGTTTGAGGTTGAGGCTGGAGGAAGAGGAAAAAGATAACGACGATTTTTCTTCGATTCTCGACTCTCGTACTGGGCTACTGTCAAACCCTTAAACTTTCGACCTTTACCATGAAAATAGGCTACCCCTGTATAAACCGTTCCGTAGGATGTACTGCAAACAGGACATTCAGGCTGAGGAACTATTCGGAAGAGCGTCTTGTGGAGATCGTGGAGAATAATGTCCACTGCCTTCAGAAAATTCTCGAGTACAATGTAGAGCATTCGATGCTCTTTTTCAGGATTTCATCGGATATCATTCCCTTTGCCTCTCATCCCGTATGCACCTTTGACTGGCAGAGCAGATTCAAAAAGGAATTTGCGGCTCTCGGTTCATTTATCAAAAAACATGAAATCCGCATCTCGATGCATCCCGATCAGTTTGTTATTATCAATGCCAAAGATGCCGGTATCGTGGAACGGAGTATTAACGAACTCCGGTATCATGCAGCGGTTCTGGATTCTCTTGGGCTCGACAGATCTGCAAAGATACAGATCCATATAGGCGGCGTTTACGGGAACAAAGAAAAAAGTATTTACCGTTTTGTTCAGCAGTACAGTCAGTTGGAGAAATCAATTAAAGACCGGATGGTGATTGAAAACGACGACCGTCAGTATTCCATAAGAGACTGTCTTGAGATCAGCAGCCGGACCAGAGTTCCGGTGCTCCTGGATGTGTTCCATCATGCGGTTTTTAATAACAGTGAACCCATAGAAGAGGTTCTATTGTATGCAGAAAAAACCTGGTCACGTGGTGATGGTATTCCCATGATCGATTACAGCTCTCAGCAAAAGGACGAACGGCGGGGAAAGCATGTAGAATCGATCGATATAAAAGATTTCAAACGCTTTTTAGCATTGTCGTCACCTGTCAATTTTGATTGCATGCTCGAAATAAAAAATAAAGAACGCAGTGCACAAAAAGCCATCGCTGCAGCATCAAAAGACAGCCGGTTTGTATCCTCTCCCCCACCCCAGCAGCACCGTTAAGCCTGAGCATTCGTGTTTTCTGCATGAGCCTGGCTGATTTTTTACTGTAGCCATTTTTCAGCACTTTTGCTTCTCTTTTCTTTACTCTCCACCCGTTCAATGCTTATCTTTTTGGATGTGCACACCAGGCATGATCATATAAAGCGAGCGTCTTCAGCCAACGGAGGTTATTACAATGAAAGAAAACAAGAGTTTTTCACTCTGTAAATCGGTGGCAATGATTTTTATTCTTGCTGTAGTACAGCTTTTTGCTCAGGAAGATTCGTCTGAAAGTCTTTCGCCGAAGGTATTTGCGGGACCGTTTTTCTCCATAGGAAGCGGTTATTATGATCTTGGTGATTTCAACGATCTGCTCGAAAGAAACGGCTATGATGATTTTGAATCCTATCCATTTTCTATTGGCGGAGGTTTGCAGATACTTGCCGAGCGTGCGGTAATTGGCGGTGAACTTAACTGGCTGAGGTGGGAAGACGGTGAATCGAGCAAAGGTCTGACCGCATTATCGGGATTTTCGGCACTGTTCAATTTTGGATTAAATGTTTTCCGGCCCGGTGTTATCGAGCTGTATCCCCTTTTCGGGATCGGCGGCGGCAATATGAAATTTGAGATTAATGAAAGTGATGGGTACCGGTTTGAAGAAATACTGGCTGAGCCCGACAGCATATTCCGGCCACTTAAGTTTAAAAAGAGTAGTTTTCTGCTCAGTGTAGGAGTGGGAACCAACTTTGTAGTCAAGCGGCGGCTCAGAGAAGGACACCATATCCTTGGTATCAGGGCCGGTTATCGATTCGATCTTATGAGCGACAACTGGGAGCTTGATAAAAGTGAAATAAACGGGGATCCGAATGCGCGCCTTACCGGAGCCTATTTCCTTTTTACCATTGGAAGTGCGGGGCCGGTGGAAGATCCTGACGAGGAAAATGACGAAAAGGTAAAAAAACAGGAAATTCAGGCACTTATCAGGTGAGCCCTATAATTTGACCTATCACTTTGTATCGTTCAGTGCTATTTCCGCGTTCCCTGTTTCACCGATCCAGAGTCCGATAACCGGATGGCCGGGATAGAGGGATTTGATATATTCAATAGAATCCCCAAGTTGTTCGAGCTGCCGATCTTTTCCGACAGGATTCCCCACACAATCATAATGTGCCACACAGGCGATGCCTACCGAGTTATGCTGTTCAATCGATATCGCCAATCTCGCTTTCATACTCTCAATGAGTGCCGTATCGGTCTTTTCGGATATGATTTTAATTGGCCCCGGCTCAGTAATTGAATCGACAAAATCGGCTTTAAAGTGATCTTTAAGGAAATCGATTACCGGTAATTGGGTGCGGCCATCCATGCAGTTAATAACCGTACAGAATTTTAAGTATGGATTCATAGTACGCTTTCCTTTCAAATGAAAATTAGCCAGACAGTAGTAAATAAGATAGTATATTACCTATTTTACTGTTTTTTCCATATTATGGCTTTGATACATTTTGATTTAATTACAAAATTTGATCGGCCAACAGAGCAAATGGCTTGGAACAGAAGAATTAATGTATTAAGGAGTATATCGTGTCATCACAACACATTCTGATTATCGGAGCAGGTCCCGGCGGATTGACTGCGGGAATGATTCTCGCGAAGCGAGGGTATAAAGTAACCTTTTGTGAAAAAGAAAACACCGTGGGTGGACGGAATACCGCTATTCAACTCGGTTCCTACACATTCGATACCGGCCCGACATTCCTTATGATGACCTTTATTCTCAGAGAAGTATTTGAGCTTGCGGGCAAAAAGCTGGAAGACTATTGCGAAGTCGTTCCATTGGACCCCATGTATAAACTTGCTTTTGCAGACAGAGGAATATATCCCACCTCAAACCATGAGGAAATGCGAAACCGTATTGCCGAACAATTTCCGGGCGATCAGTATGGATACGATGCTTTTTTGAAAAAAGAGGGATTCAGATATAAGATGATGTATCCCTGTCTGCAGAAGCCCTATTCCAATTTCCGCTCGAATTTCTCTCCCGCCCTGTTAAAAGCGATACCCTTTCTTTCACTCAATAAAACGCTCTATCAGAACCTCAGCGACTATTTTACCGATGAAGAACTGAAAGTTGCCTTTACTTTTCAGGCAAAATATCTCGGCATGTCGCCCTGGGAATGCCCTGCGGCATTTACCATAATCCCCTATATCGAACACGCATTCGGCATCGATCATATTATCGGGGGACTCAGTAGAATTTCCGATGCCATGGCTGCCGTTGCCATGGATCACGGTGCCCAGATTCGACTCAATGCGCCGGTTAAAAAAATCATTGTCGCCAACAGAAAGGCACGAGGAGTCGAACTTGAAAATGGAGAGAAAATCGAAGCCGACCAGGTGATAATCAATGCCGATTTCGGCTACGCAATGACCCACCTGTTCGAACCGGGAATCATCCGCAAATATGCACCCCATCGATTGAGAAAAAAGAAATTTTCCTGCTCCACCTTTATGCTTTACCTGGGTATCGATAAGCGCTATGATGAACCCCATCATCAGATTATTTTTGCAGAAAACTACAAAAATAATATTACCGATATTGCCCAACGGAAAGTATTGTCCGACGACATGTCGATTTATGTGCGCAACGCGGGCGCTGTCGATACGACAATTGCTCCCGACGGCCATTCGGCTGTTTATGTTCTGGTCCCCGTACCCAACAATAAAAGCTCAATCCAGTGGAACGATGAAACCATACAAATGGAGCGGGAAAAGGTACTCGACCGCATCTGCAAAAGAACCTCCATGCATGATTTGCGGGAACATATTATCGAAGAAAAAATCATAACACCTTCCGACTGGGAAAACGACTACAATCTTTTTCTCGGAGCGACCTTTAATTTAGGTCATAATCTCACCCAGATGCTCTATTTCCGTCCTCATAACAAATTCGAAGAAGTCGACAATTGTTATCTTGTAGGCGGAGGTACCCACCCCGGCTCGGGCCTTCCAACAATCTATGAATCAGGACGCATTTCGGCAAATATGATATCGGGTGTTTACTAAAGATTGTATTTGAGAATGATACCGGTCGCCGGATCCACCATCCTCATCTCTTAACTCTTTCCTCCAAAAACAACACACCGCGCCGGCCACTCTCTCCGGATATATGTATGGTGGGGCAGGTTTGCTTTGTCAACATACGACTGAAGCTCGGAAAGCCGAAATCCTTTTCGAATCGAAAGGCGGCCATCATAGAATGCGAAACTTTTCCTGAACAAAAGGGCACATATAAGTGTAAATCCGACATAGGCACCGGGAGAACGGTAAATATCGTTAATTAAAAACGCATTCCGTATATTCCGGTCGATCAGGGAAAGAAGTCCGGGAATTTTTTCGGTGGCAAAATGGTGAAGGAAATGATTTGCGTAGGCATAATCATAGGGATCCCGCCATACCTGGGGATCGGTAACATTCCGGTGAAGAATGGTTATCTCAGGAAAAGAACTGCATTTCTTTACGGCATAATCGATTACCCGTTTATCGGAATCGATACAGGTAACCTTTGTCGTTATGCCTCTTTTCCGGCATTCCTTAACAAGCCATCGGGCATAATCTCCTCCGCCCGATCCGATATCGGCTACCCGGTACTCCTTTTTGCCGCGGGTAATCATATCGGAAAGGAAATATTTCCGGGTCAATCTTTTATAGGCAGAAAACAAGTCATTTATGTGCTCGAATTGATCGAGTGTTCGATAAAGCAATGTTGTATCGCTTTCCGGAAAATCCATAAGTTCAGGTTGGCAGTACCTCTCGGAAAGATCAGGCAACCAGTAATTTTTTGCTTTTTCAAGTATCATGTTTCTGAAAATATTCCGATAACAACAGCCCTTGAAGCTGCACATGGTATAGGGATATAGGTATTTTGTATTTTATAAAAACGGTTTCGTCTAAAATAGAACGCGGCTGATATTGCAACAAAGCTTATCACAAGAACGGATAATTTATCACTAATCATTGCAGCGGTATCACCTGTGACACAATCAAAACTTGATACGTTTGTTCACTTTTCCGATTCAGAGGAAAAGTACCGGTATAATCGCCGTCTCTTTAAAATTGTTGCGCCGCGATATAATCAGATAACCCGACTCCTTTCGTTTAACCGGGATAAGACCTGGAAAAGGCGGATGATTCGGTTCCTTCCGAATATGCAAGCTCCCCGGATAGCTGATCTTGCCTGTGGAACCGGTGATCTGACAAAACTCCTTCATAAGCGGTACCCCGACGCCTCGGTGATGGGTATTGATATAACACTCGATATGCTTCATCTGGCCCGGAATTCTTTTTATCACCCAAACCTGCACTACTGTGCCCATGACATGAGTCGACTGGCTTTCCGCAGCGAATCGGTCGATATAATAACCGGCGGCTATGCCCTGCGCAACGCGCCGTCATTGCCGGATACATTCAGGGAGATATCACGAGTTCTCAAACCCGGAGGCCTGGCCCTGTTTCTGGATTTTGCCCGCCCTTCAAATCAAATCCATGCCCAATTCCACCTGGCTCTTCTGGAATTCTGGGGAAGTATCTGGGGAATTATTATTCATCAAAACCCTCATGTCTATGCCTATATCGCCCGGAGTCTCCGCCATTACCCTCCCCGAAAAGAACTGGCCCTCATGGCCGAAAAGGAACAACTGAAACTGCAGAAAGCAGAAAGTTTCTTTTTCGGGTATGTGGATATCCTGGTTTTTCAGAAAGAGGTGAGTAAATAATTGTATTTGATGCAACAAAAGCATTCGATTAAATATCTCTGCAAATCAAACCCGCACTAATTCGTGAGGATTCGAAGATGGTGGGAAGTCCCGACCCGGGATGAGTGCCCCCACCGACAAGATAACAACCCGAAATTTCATCAAAACGGTTATGGGGCCTGAAATAAAGTAACTGGTCGAAAGTATGGGCAAGGTTAAATGTCGCCCCACCGTAAATTGAATAGTCACGCTCCCAATCTGCAGGGGTGATAATCCGCTCATTAACAATATGGTTTTCCAGGTCTTGCATTGACGTTCGTTCTTTTATTTTATTGAGCACGGTGCGACGATAGAAGCCGGTTTTTTCCTTATCCCAGGAAGGCTCTTTGAGCAGGTTGGGAACAGGCACCAAAATGTACAGAGATGAATGTCCCGGAGGCGCCATGCTTGTATCTATTGCCGATGCATTGCGGATGTAAATGGACATGTCATCGGAAGCCACCCCCTGGTGCATTACTTCATCGACATGCTTCCAGTAATCGCCGGGAAAAATAAGATTATGGTGCGGCTCGTTGTATTGTTTATCCAAGCCGAGATAGAGCATGAAAGTAGAACAGGAGAATTTTTTACCGGCGATCCGCCGGGGTGCATATTTCCGGAGCAGACCGGGTTCAAAAAGTGTCGTGGCGGCATGGCCGAAGTCGGCATTAACCACTACGGCGTCACAATGAACCTTTTGTCCATCAGCCAGTTCGATACCAATGGCTCGCTTTCGCTGAGTAATAATACGTTTTACCGGTGTCGAACAGTAAATCTTGGCTCCTTCCCGACCGGCAGCTTCAGCGATGCCTTCACTCAGCATACTAAGCCCGCCCCGGACATGATCGACACCGAATGCATGTTCCATATAGGAAAGCATGGTAAATAAAGCAGGAGCTTCACGGGCCGACATTCCCAGGTACTTTGCCTGAAAAGTAAAAGCGATGCGGAGTTGCTCGGAAGTGAAATACCTTTTCAGGACATCATAGAGGCTTTTTCCCGGTGATAGATACCGAATCCCGGTTATCATATCCGGAGAAATATATGCCCATAAACTGGAAAAATCGCGCTGCACGGTGGAATACAATCGCTCGAAACGTTTTTTCTCGTACGAAAGATAGCGATCGAATCCTTTTTCATTTCCCGGGTAAAGCCGTCCTATTTCGCTCCGGAGAGCGGTATTGTCTGCTGGTACCCGGAGGGCGCAGTCGGGAAATGAGAGCCGATAGAGCGGATCGAGTGGAACAATCTCACAAAAGTCTTCCAGATTTTTTCCTGCAGCAGAAAATATCTCCCGCAGGATGGTATTCATTGTCAGGAAGGTCGGTCCTGTGTCAAAAGTATAGGAGCCCAGCGTAAACTGCGAATTGCGTCCGCCTACACGGTCCCTTTTCTCATAAACGGTAACCGAATAGCCCCGGGAGGCAAGCAGCAGTGCACAGGTAAGTCCTCCTACTCCGGCACCGATTACTGCAATATGCTTTGATTTCATATCTTTTCCCCGGTTTCGACCGGCTGGTGCTGTTTTCGAATATATTCCCGCCGCCGCTTAACAATGCGCATCAGCTGGGGCCGGTTATAGCGCTGGACAATAATGCAGGGAATATTAGAGGCCAGGGCATAGACAATCATGATAATTCCCGCATACCATGGATTCCAGAGAAAAAAGACCGGAGAGACAGCAACCACAATCCAATGGACCAGCTCACCCCGACAGGTCTCTTTAACAAAATTATCAAGGTATTCAACATTGGTACTCGCAACCCGCTTTTTGGCAAACCCGCCGCGAAACCAGCTCGCACCATCGGGCAATTTATCTTTCCAGCCAATCACACCGAATAACTGTTGATAAAAATCTCCCTTTTTCTCCCATCCGCGACTCCGAAACAGCCACTGTTTTTCATGAAAAAGGCGCCGTGGAAGTAATGTGCCACCGAGCGCAATGAGCATATGCAGTACAAACCAGGCTGCAAAATCGATTATTACTGTCAGTAAATTACTAAAATGCCAAAGTCTCATAATCATTTCCCCATCGAAAGGTTCCGCCCTTTCCACCGGACGCTTTTGCGTATGAAAATTGCTATAAAGGACCTAATATAAATTAAAACAAAGAAAAGCAGGTGGAGCGGAAAGAACAGACAGGTGAGAATTCCAAAATTGCCGATTCGACGAAGCATCCAGTAGAATTGCCCTGCATACAGCAGGTAAATAAAGGCGGCAACCGCCATGGCAGAGAGAGTATGTACCAAAATTGCCACAGCGACAACAATTGCGGCGATGAAAGCCCCGCTGATCCATGCAATAGTGAGGGCCATAATACGCGGTGGTGTTCGAGCGGCCCCTGTGGCAAACCCTTTGGTCCATCCTTCAACCAAATCTTTCAGGCCATCGGAATACATGCGGAAAAAGATTGTATGTGCACCACCGAAACAACTGATTTGAAATCCGGATTTTTTAAATAGTGGCCCTAACGCAAGGTTTTCCAGTACCAGATTGCGGACGCTTTTGTGTCCTCCAACAGTAAAGTAGTCTTTTTTGCTGCAGAGTATGCATGGCCCGAAGCTTCCAGACGGCCCCTTGTTGGTTTTCCCAAACGTAAAGGCATCCACACCGATCATAACCATGAGGTTAAAGAGGGCGGAGAGACGTTCGTATGCCTTTTTCATGCAGTGAAAGGGTTGAACCGACACCAGTCCATTTTTACGTTGCAGGGTTGCGACCATTCTCGTGAGCGCTCCCTGGGCAAACCAGGTATCGGCATCGACAAACAGCATCATCTCATTATTCGCGGCCTGAGCCCCCTGCCAGCATGCCCATGTTTTTCCGGTCCAACCATCGGGCCGTTTACCGCTTCCCATCACCCGGGCGCCATGGTTCAGGGCAATTTCGGGGGTATTATCCCGGGAATGATCATTGACAACCAGAATTTCATCACGGGGCAGAAGCTGAGAGCGCAAAGATTCCAAAAGGGGCGGCAGATTGCCGGCTTCATCACGCGCAGGAATAATAATTGTACACCCTTCATGACCATTTCGTTCTCCGCTGCAAAAAGGGATCCGCCACAAAAGATACAGGCCGGGAATCCAGAAAAGAACTGCCGCCAGGGATGCTGCGATAAGGGAAAATATAATCATCGGTTCCTGCTACCCCAGATCCCGGGCCACTAATTGTGCTGTATTCTGTCCACTCAGACACACCATCGGTATGCCTCCTCCAGGATTGACACTTCCGCCGGCAAAATAAAGATTTGAATACCGGGAACTTTTCTTGGGCGCCTTGAGAGCAAAATTTTTCTTTTTATCCGATACGACACCGTAAATTGCCCCCTTATTGGAATAGTACCGTGCCTCGATATCTACCGGCGTCCACATGTCCCTTACGATAATATGTCTGCGGATATCTTTCAGCCCCACCGCCTCGAGTTTGTCGATGCACCGCTCGGCCAGCGCCTCATAATCGGTTCCGGTTACAGGATGGTCATCGTTTATATAGGGAATATGGGGTAATATTTTCAGATTGTCGCACCCCTTGGGAGCCTGAGATGGATCGGTACGGGTGGGTGCAACAAGATAGATACTCGGGTCGTTTGGAATAACGTTCTTGTTGAAAACCAGATCGAAATGCTCCTTCTGATTGTTTGAGTAAACAAAATTATGGTGCGCCAGCTGTGGGTAAATAGTATCGAGGCCCAGGTGAAGCACGAGCCCTGAACATGCCGGCTCAAACTTGTCAAGTTTGTGCATAAATGAGTCCGGTTCGCCTAAAAGCTTTTTGTAAGCAGGAATCACTTCCATGTTGGAAATCACCGCATCGGCACATTGTTCTTCTCCATTTTTCAGTATAATACCCTTTACCCGGCTTCGCTCGTGCATGATCTGCGTAACTTCGGTGCCGATATGAATAGTAATCCCGAGATCTTTCATTAACCTTTCCAGTCCCTTTGCCAGATTGTACATCCCACCCTTGACATACCAGAGCCCGTAGCCGATTTGCACCCAGGGAAGGAGGTTCATAAAACCGGGAGCATTATAGGAGGATGATCCCACATATTTAATGAAATAATTGAAAATATCACGCAAGTGTCGATCGCTGAAATAGCGCTCCACCGAATAATTCATCGTGTGATATATGTCGAGATTGAAGAACAATTCAAACCAGTTGTAGCTGGTAAAAATACCCCAGGATGTATCCAGGCCTTTTTTGAAATATTTCTTTTCAACAATTTCATACTGCTTTTTCGAATATTTTACAAATGTTCTATACTGAATACCGCTTCCGGGAATATGCTTTTCGAGTTCTTCGGCGGTAGCTTTGTTATCAGCATACAGGTTGAGAACCGTACCATCCTCAAAAAAATTCCGCCAGTGCGTATCGAGCGTCTCGATATCGACATAATCGGACATTTTTTTGTTGGACATGGCAAAAAGCTGTTCGAAAATATGGGGCAGAGTCAAAATCGATGGCCCCAGATCGAAGGTGAATCCGTCTTTGCTCATCACATTGAGTTTTCCGCCGACTTTGTCGTTTTTTTCATAAACGGTAACATCATATCCACGGATTGCACAGCTGATTGCTGCGGACATGCCACCAAGCCCGGCGCCGATAACAATAACCTTTTTCCTATTTTGCATTGGTATTTTTCCTTTGCTGTTAAGGTGCTATCCGAGCGAGTTCACGAATCCCCCGCTTTGCCAGTTTATCCTGCGGATTTACAACCAGAGCGTTATTAAACCAGATACGTGCTTTTTCATACTCTTTTTCAGACATATATACTTTGCCGATAAAGGCCAGGCAGGTACTATACCCCCAATCGGGCGAAAGCGGATTGTCCGGTCTCTTCGCCTCTCCAGCAAAAAGCTCATGTGCCTTGAGCAGATAATCCAACCCTTTAGCCGCTCCCCCGCCAAGAAAGGACGGTGTGTTATAATAGCTGACTCCGACAAGATAATACACTCGCGGGTTATCAGGGCCAGCTTCCAGAGCACGCTCTATTGCATTCATTACCTGCGGTCCCAGCACCGGTGCCAGCAGAGGATTGAGATATATTTTTATTCCTTTGAGTGTTCCCAGCAGCGCTAAAGCTTCGGCATCACCGGGTTTCAACTCCAATGCTTCATTCAGCGCATCCAGGGCCTGAGCGACATACAGGGCAGCGGCCTTTTGATCCCGGTCTTCAGGCAGACCGAATAAGGTATAGGATACCAGATAAAAACTCACTACCCCCTGCCAGTACCGAGGAAAATATTGTGCGGGAAAGGAACGCTGCATTTTGGAAAAATGGGCATATGCCTCGAGAAACAGGCTATCATTCCATGCATTATATGCCGAATCAAATAGTGCTATCCCCTTTTTCAGCCGGGGACCAAATTCTCTTTCAACATTTTCCGCATTTATTATTGCCATGCAACAGAGCAGCAGACCGATTGTCACTCGAGTGGTCCTGGAGGTTTGTTTCATGATATTTTCCCGGTCGCGGTTAAGTATATTTAGAATACATTTACCCGTTATCAGCCAGAAATTGTGAGTAGGATTCATGAGTTCATTCGATCCTCAAAATATAATTGACAGGCAAAAAATATTCTTTGCCTCCGGCGCCACATTAGAAATTAGAGAACGAAAATGCTATTTGCGTCGGCTAAAGGCAACTATCGAGTCGTATGAAGACGAGATCATTCGGGCTTTGAAAGAGGACCTTGGTAAACCGGCCTTTGAATCGTATACAAGTGAAATCGCCTATTCCCTTTCGCAGATCGACTATGCAATTCGCAACGTAGCCAAATGGTCGAAAAAAAAGCGGGCAAAGATGTTGCTTATAAACATGCCCGGTCACAGCTATTATTATCCTCGCCCCTATGGGTGTGCGCTTATTATTGCTCCCTGGAATTATCCTTTCGGGCTGATTTTTGCCCCCCTTGCAGCGGCACTTGCCGCAGGCAATTGTGCTGTTTTAAAACCGTCGGAATATACCCCGGCCACGGCGTCGTGTATTAAAAAAATGATAGCCGATGCATTTGATCCATCGATTTTGACCGTCTGCACGGGTGGGGCGTCGGAAACAAAGGCGCTTGTCGCTCAGAATGTCGATTTCATTTTCTTTACGGGCAGCAGCAGTATCGGCAAAGCGGTCATGGAATCGGCGGCAAGACATCTGACACCGGTTGCGCTTGAACTGGGAGGCAAAAACCCCTGCATTGTCGATTCCTCGGCATCGGTCAAAGAATCTGCTCGGCGGATTGTCTGGGGCAAGTTTTTCAATGCAGGCCAAACCTGTATAGCGCCCGACTTTGTGTGTGTCCACGAAAGCATACTTGACGATTTAAACCAGGCGCTCATCGATGCGATCAGGCGTTTTTTCGGCAAGAACCCTTTCGAAAGCTCTAATTACGGACGTATCGTTAATGATCATCATGTGCAAAGGCTCACAAAGCTTCTTCAAAGCTGCACTCCCTTGTATGGCGGTACGGTCAAAGATGCCGAACGATATATCGAGCCTACGGTGGTAAAATTTGACACCTGGGATACCCCGCTTATGGAGGAAGAGATATTCGGACCGATCCTTCCCGTTACCGCATATCAAGATGTAGACATCCTTTTAAAGCATCTGCATTCTCTACCGGAGCCGCTTGCTTTGTATTGCTTTACGGCAGATAGTAAAATTAAAGATAAAATCAGGCAGCGTACCCGGTCGGGCACGATCTGTTTCAACGGGACGATCCATGCCCTTATGTCTAAGGAACTTCCCTTCGGGGGTGTAGGTAACAGCGGAATGGGCCGATATCACGGCAAGTCCGGTTTCGATACATTCAGCTACATTCGGAGTGTCATGGATAAGCATCACCGGCTGGGCGTCCCCGTAGTTTATCCTCCTTATTCTCTACCGCTCGGTTTTGTACAAAAGATTCAAAAATTTATTATGTAGACATCAACCGGAAAACTCCGGCAGCATTTTTTTCGCTATAATAAATGAACAGTTTGTTTAAAAAATATCTCAACTACAAAAAAACGATCCTTGTATTCTGGATTGTATGTGTTATCGTATCCGGTTCGGGAATATTCCGGCTTACCGTCACTCACGAGCACACCTCATTCTTCAGTCAATCGAACAAACGATTTAAACAGCAGCAAAAGCTCCAGCGTTCCTATCGCTACAATGGCAACCTTCTGTTTTGTGTTGTTCCCGATTCCGGCGACATTTTTACCCCCCGGACCCTTCAATGTATCGATCGCCTCGAGACCCGGATCCGGGAGCTTCCCTATGCATCACTGGTGCAGTCGGTTACCAGTTACAAAAAAACAGTCATGGGCCTCGGCGGTTTGACGGCAAAAAATCTTATCGACCTGTCCGATACCAGCACCACCGGATACCTCGACAAAATAAAGAAAACCATTACTTCAGATCCCCTTGCAATAAACCGTCTTGTATCCTCAAACGGGCACGCAGCCGGCATTGTGGTCTATTTCGACATCCCCGATTCGATTCCTACCCCCACAAAGCAGATAGCAACTTCGGCACGTGGCATAATAAAATCTTTATCGCCTACTTATCCGGATATCCGGCTTTATGTCACCGGTGGTTATATGCTCGATGAAGCATTTGCTCAAGCGAGTTTTAAAGACATCCGCCTGCTTCTTCCCCTGATGTATCTGATCATGATAATCGCACTCTGGTTTATTCTGCACGACACAAGCACTTTACTTGCGGTCATTGCCGTTGTTTTGGGCTCTTCACTCACGGCAATGGGTTTTGCGGGATGGCTCGGCATTGTTCTGACACCGCCATCATCGATAGCACCAATCATCATACTTACCGTCGGTATTGCCGACTGTATTCATATTGTAATCAGCTTCTTTCACGCTCATCGTCCGGGCACGAGCCAAAAAGATGCCGTATTGCATGCATTGCGGAAAAACAGCATGCCCGTTTTCATTACCAGCGCAACGACCCTTATCGGATTTGCAGGGTTGAATTTCAGTGAAGTACCACCTTTTCGTGATCTTGGGACAATTGTCGGCATCGGAATAGTAGCGGCATTTCTGCTTACCATGACCCTTCTTCCGCTCATGTTGATATCCATGCCCATCAAGGCCCGCCCCCCCCGATGGGGTCGTCATGATTTAATCGGAACATACCTTGGAACCCTTATTACCGCACATTCCAACAAGCTTTTGCTTTTTACGGCAGCAATCGCTTTTACCTGCATACTCGGACTCCGGCGGATCGAGTTCAACGACATGTTTATCGATTATTTCGATTCGAGCTTTACTTTCAAAAATCATACCGAAGCAGTGATGGAAAATCTGACCGGTCTCGATTACATCGAATGTTCTTTTACTCCCCCACCGGGAACATCGATAAGCGACACCTCCTATCTTGACTATATCGACAATTTCTGTTCATGGGCCCGCTCCTATCCCGGTGTCGTGCATGTTGCGGGGATCAGTGATGTACTCAAGCTGATAAACCGGCAACTCCACGGAGGTGACACGGCCTACTACCGCCTCGGTGACCCCTCATTGATAAAGTCGATTCTTGAGCAGAGTCACAGCAGTTCAGCACAAAAGGCCGGAATGTCACTCCTTGTAGGACGGGGAAAAAATGCTACCCGGGTTATCGTTACCGTAGGCAAAATATCGGCCAAAGAACTTCGAATGCTCGAACAAAAAATCAAAAACCGGACCGATCACACCGATGCAGATGGTATTACCGCTGTTATCTCAAGTATTTCGTTACTCTTTGCCCACATTTCCGAACATAATATCAGGAGCATGGCCCGCGGTATAGGGATTACCCTTATAGCAATCTTTGTTTTCCTGAGTATTCTGGGCAGGGCAATGCACTGGGGCATAATCGGTCTTTTCCCCAACATTGTGACATTGCTTATGGCGATCGGCCTGTGGGGGATCATTACCGGTGAAGCCGGACTTGCAACCTCAATCGTTGCAGCCATGAGTCTGGGAATAATAGTCGATGATACGATCCATCTGCTGTATGCATTCATGGCAGCGTGCACAGGCAAATGCCGGAAACCGACCGATGCCGTGCACTATGCAATGCGTCACACGGCAGATGCCATTGTTTTTACCTCCCTCATTCTCGCCGCAGGCTTCGGCATTCTCTCCTTCTCTGGATTTCGTCCAACCGCGCATATGGGAATTCTGACCACCATTATCCTCATTTTTGCTGCAGCGGCCGACCTGTTTCTTTTTACGCCGATTCTCATGTTTTTACCATGCTCAGCAGATAATCGGAAAATGCCGGGAAATGGCAGTATTGATGAATGTGACCAGCAGTAAGGCTATTCTTTCCCGCTGCTCATGACAAAGCGCGCTTGTACCTTGACAATGTCTTTCATTTTTATGAGACCGAAAGCCGGGGCCGGTGGATCGAGCTTGAATTCTGAAATCGAAAAGTCAAAACTGGCAGTAAATATAAGCGCTTCGTTTTCCATTTTGAATTTGGAGACTGTTGCGGCAAGCCGGTTCTTTACATCCCGAACTCTCAGCACAAATGAAAATCCGGCATCACCCTCCCCCCCGGGCCGTATGTTGTCGAGGGGCACACTGTCGATTATTGCTGTAATGGTGGGATACTGCTGTGATTCGAGCGTTTTATACATGTTCTTATTGAGACCTTCATTAGGCGTCGCCAGGCTTTCGGCATAGACGGTTATCTTTGCAAAGATTACGGTATCACCGGTTGCACTATCATGCCTTCCGGTCAGCACAAAAGACTCGCTTATTCCATTGCCTTCAAAATCATGGAGTGTTGAAGCTCCCTGAAAAGTAACTTCAACAATCCCTCGGTAACTAAAGACCTTCTCTCCCGAATTTTCATCTGCCCAAAGGCTCCCTATGCCTATGCTGATAATCAGGAACGATTTACAGCATTGCAAAAAATAATCTCCCTGTTTCATGATTGTCCCTTTCCTTATCAGGTTTTTAAAAGGTATGCATAAACCGAAAGTCCCGCCCCAAAGCCGACCACAACACCCCAATCACCCGATTTGGTTCCATTGTTCATGATCCTGTCAATCTCGAAGAGCACGGTAGGTGAGGACATGTTTCCATATTCCGACAGTACCGAACGGGTCGGGTCGAGCTGTTCCTCTGAGAGATTCATCTCATCTTTAAGAATTTCGATAATTTTATCCCCTCCGGGGTGAATAGCCCAATGGGAAATGTCGGATATTTTCAGGTTATTTCTTTCGATCAACTCGTTAATTAAGGCAGGAACTATTTCTCCGAGCACTTTAGGCAGCCGGGAGCTGATACGATTATGGAGCTGTCCTTTTTTATAGACATAACGAACATCTTCCCTGTACTTCGGATCGAATCTGCTCATGGTGTCAACCAGTGTAAATCCCTGCGGACGGTCCCAGAGTACTGCGGCGGCAGCACCGTCACCGAAAATCGCGTTGGATATGATTAAGGCGATATCATTATCCATCTGGAACGTTGCACTGCATATCTCGATCGCCACACTGACCGCGATACTTCCGGGAGAACCTTTAACAAAGTTATGAGCCAGCTGGATATTCGGGATCGCTCCACCACATCCGGCACCCGCAAGATCATACACAAAGGTATCGGGTGACAAGCCAAGCGCGTCGATAAGATAGGTGCCGATACCCGGACAGAGATACCCGGTACAGGTATTTGTTATAAGCGCGTCGATATCCGAGATTTCAGCGCCGCATTTTGTTATCGCTCTGGTCACAGCATTTTTACCTAGTTCAACCGCCCAGTAGGCGAAACGGTCCATGCGCTTATCAGGGTCTTCATTCTTGAACTTAAGAAGCTCGGTATGATTTTTTGCCGAAACATATCTGGTTTTAATGCTGGGGTGTAAGAGTACCTTGTGAAGAACATCCATACTTCGCCGGGTTAATTCGTCTTTATAGTATCGCGTGTAGAGACGGTCTGCAAGCGGCTGTTCTATTTTTACCGGTGGATTCGCTGCACCGATCGATGCGATCTTGATTTCAGGAGGGATGCTGTGTCCAATATCATGTTTCGTACTCATGTAATTTTTCCTTTTTTTACACTGATTATACCAAATATCCTGTCTTTTTGATCTCCAGGTACTATTTTAATAGATCCTGTTCATTCCTGACAGGCACCATAATAAATAGTGAATTAATATAGTACACGAGCACCTAAATTAACAGAAAGGGCGCTATGGGGGATCAAATTTCACGGGAAAATATTGTCAGTCGAATTAAAAAAGTTGTTGTCGAAGTGCTCCGGGTTGAAGAAAACAAGCTCTCCGAATCCAGTAACTTTCAGGAAGATCTTGGAGCCGATTCACTTGATATTGTCACCATGCTCATGTCTCTGGAAGATGAATTCAAGCGTCAGATTTCCGATGAAGAAGCAAAATCATTGATTACTATCGGCGCTACAGCTGATTTTATTATGAACCAGATCGATTCGCCGTCATCAAAACAACCCCAATCATGAATCGACGGGTTGTTGTCACAGGATTTGGGGTTATAGCACCCAACGGCATTGGAAAAGAGGAATTCTGGCGCAACTGTTGTGAGGGCAACGCGGCTGTGAGCCGGATTCCCGAGCAGTGGCGCTCCTACTCCGAATACACCTCCACCCTCTGGGCCCCCCTGCCTGAAATCCGCTACGAAGATTATTCGATCAGCCGGATAGAGAAAATGCAGCAGGGCGATACAACACTGCTTCTTCTTGCAGCAACTCATCAGGCACTTACCGATGCCGGCCTTGCGAGGACACTCGTCGACAGGAAAAAAAACATCTATGCCGTCGAGGCGCTGGATCCGCTCCGCTCCGGTGTATTTATTGGAACCGGCATCGGCGGAATATCATCCCTTATAGAAAGCCAGTCCTATCATACCTTTACACCGGTAAAAGAGAGACTTACTGAGCTTTCCGAGGTTGCGGGTGCAAGCGCTCAACAGCAGGAACAGAGAAAAAAAAGTATCACTTCGATTGCAGAACTCTTGATCAGGCCTTTCCGGTTTAACCCCTTTGCCGTATCGATCATCATGCCAAACGCCTGTTCGAGTGTTCCGGGCATCAAATATGGTCTAAAAGGACCGAACCAGACACTCACCAGCGCCTGTGCATCGGGGACCATTGCCGTGGGCAATGCATTCAAGGCCATTCAGCGTGGTACAGCAGATTGTGTACTTACCGGTGGCATCGAAAACCTCTATGATCCATTCGGGGGCCTTTACCGGGGATTCGACCAGACAAAGGCCCTTGTATCGAATTGCGACGATCCCTCAACAGCAAACCGTCCTTTCGACACCGACCGTTCCGGCTTCCTTTTCAGCCAGGGTGGCGCTGCGATGCTTGTCTTAGAAGAAGAGAATCACGCGAAAGACCGGGGTGCAGAAATTATCGCCGAAATAACCGGTTTTGCCGAATCCTTTGATGCACATAATATCATGATGATGGAGGAGGGCGGTGAGGCCATTGTTCGAATGATTAGCGATGCTCTCGATGATGCCTCCTTACCGGCGAGCGAAATCGATTATATCAATGCCCATGCAACCGGTACCCGGCTCAACGATGAGATCGAAGCCGGGATTATCGAAAGGATTTTCGGTGCAAAACCACGTGTTAATTCCACCAAATCGCTGATCGGACATACCCTGGGAGCAAGCGGTGCAATTGAAGCGATTGTTACCGCTCTGAGTTGTAAAGACGACACCACGCATATCTGCAAAAATCTCCGCAATCCGGTGCGAGACCTCAATTTTGTTACCGAGGCTGGACACTGCGAAATCAATCATGCACTAAGTCAGTCATTCGCTTTCGGCGGGCACAATGCTGCACTTGTCATGAAGAAATACGGGATCTGAGAATTCACAGCCAATGGGCACTGTGTTCCAGACCGTAATCGAGCTTGTCGGCCATTGCGAGGACATCACTCCGATACCGGGGCTCGATGGTGACGGTTTTTTCGGCCCATTTTCGGCAGAATCCGCACTGAGTACATTCCAGATGCGAGCAATCCCGCTTTCTGATTCCCTCAATGAAACCATTGAGGGCACGGTTATCGATATAGACCGGAGCATCAGGGAGCATCCAGGAATTAATCATTAGTTTATCGGCATACTTTTTTAACAGCGCCAAACTTCGAGGTTTGACAAGGTGTGGTTTGAACAGATGAGTTATCACCCTGAGCCGCTGTTGCAGAGGAGCCCGTTGTTGCGATGAGATATGAGCAACCGGTGCAATGAGCTCCCACAGATTACCGGCAAACGAGCGCTTTTCATAGGCCGTGACCCGTTTTATTACCAGTTCTTTCGGGGAACTTCGCTCGACAATTTTAAAGGAATCGTACCCCATATCTTCATAATAATGGAGATCTTCAGGCCGGATCCATATGGACCGGATAAAATTGACCGGATCTCTGAATCGTTGTGAAGAACAGTTTAGAAAGCAGTAGTCGAGGACAAAACCTTTGAGGGGATCCCCTTTTCGGGAACTCTGGGAAAGCATCTGCATATGGGTCAGTTCGTGGGTGCATCCGGCAATGCAGCTCGCATTGACAATAAGCTGTAACCGGCATGAAACCGCTTTCCGGATCGCTCTCAGACGCTTGAAATCCCGGTTGCAGGCGATACCGCTGACACAAATCGTATCGACACCCATTTTTTCCCACTGTTGCGCTTTGAGCGGGTTGTCGACAACGGCAAAGACGCTCACCCGCACCTTGAGCTGCGGGTATTGCGCCTTGATAAGCCTGGCCAGATATGGTGAAGCGACCGTTACGCTGTCGGCATTGCAGGACACGATAAAATCGAGAAGTTTCCGTATTTTTTCCTGACCCGATCGTGTCTGCTCCAGCCCTCCAAGCCACGCCGCATTAATGAGGTAGTTGAACTCCATCCCGTAATGGTGGGCTTCTTTGACGGCCTCTTTCACCATGGTTTCCGATGTCCTCCTGAGCGTATAGGTCGATCGTCCGCCACCGATTATATCACGATCGAGTTTGCCGTAAACCTCGCGCACACTCGGAAAAGCCGCCAATGAACGGATCAGACCAGGTTCGAAGGTATAGCCGACACTGAGTTCCATAGTTCCGAAGCCTTTATGTTGGTACTAACAAACAGAAAAGGTGTATTCACACAGATTCAAACAGATTTTCACACCTTGGTAATAAATGAGAATATAAATTATCGAAAGAATATTTTCCGGCATTCGATCTCTCAGGAAACAAACCAGGCCTCTACCTTTTTGACATACGCCTCAATGTCAAATTTCCTTTTAAGGCCTTTATCGTTCATATAACGGACTTTGCCGAATACTTTTCGTTCTTTCCATGCCCGGTCGTGTTTGCCGAAACACCAGGCCACGCCGGTATAGCTGTTGGGATCTCTTCCGTCAAGAAAGTATTTGTTGTTGAGATACAGCATAAACTCATAAGCCTCTTCCGGGGATTTGGACCATTCAATAATTTTCTTTCCCCAGTACATGCGCATATATCCGTGCATTTTGCCTCGAACAATCATCTCTTTCTGTGCGGTGTTCCAGTAAGAATCATGCGTTGCCGCCTGCTCCAGCTCTTTTACCGAATAGCTCGCGGGCCGTTTGTCTTTTTTGTGGTTCTTCATTGTTGCCCGGGCCCATTCGGGAATGGCGTCCAGCGAATCGTAGTGAGGATTGTAATGGACAAAATTCATGCTCAACTCTCTTCGCACGATAAGCTCTTCGAGAAAAGCATCCTTGCCGGGAGATTTTGTCCCGGATACTTTCAATGCAACGTAAAGAGGTGATATCTGACCGAAATGGAGATAGGGGCTGAGATGTGACTGATAATCCCGGGAGGGATCATTTCTGAGATCACCAAAGCGGTCCAGTTTGTGGCTGATAAATGTGTCGAGGATTTTGTTTGCATTCCCGGTACCGCCGGTCAGCCAGGTTATGTCTGAAATATCATCATTTATCGAAAGCCGGTTTAGCGCCTTATCGATGTCGCTGATATCGAAATGTTTGAATTTCAGTTTCCGGGAGCTATTTCGGGGTTTTGTTTCCCCCAGTGGTTTCATGAATTCATGGAGCTGCGGTGTGATCTTCGACCGGATGGCTGCGGCATTATACTGTTCTTTTTGTACAGCCGTCTCTAGCGGCACAACAACATCGCTCTCCACCTGCACCATGCTGCAAGGAACACTACCGGCAACCTTGTTCCGCCATTTTTTCTGGATTTTCAGATATCCCCTGTCGGTTACCAGCAGTGACGCCTTTTGGGTCAGGGTTTCAGCGCCTTTTTCAGGAGAAATATCCTGAACAACAAACCTGATGCCTCTTTTTTCGAGGGATGCCTGCACGTCCCGAAGGCCCTGGAGCATAAAACGATAATGACGGCGATTTGCATCGGGAAAGTTATTTGTAATGCCGAAGAAAACAACCGGGGGGATCTGCAGCTCGTTTGCCTTTTCTATTGCATACTCGAGGGCATGGTTATATTCTGCCCGCTGCGACTGCTGCATCCAGTAAAGAACATAGTCGCCCTTTGCAAGGGGTTTCGAATTAAGCCCGGTAATGCGCGCCGGATGTATCATGGCTGGTATATATTTCTATTCAGAAGAGCTAAAAACATAAATGGCGGGACCATCGGGCCCCGCCATTGTTTATTATCTTCTGTTCGAAATATAAACTATCCTGCATTCAACTGCAAGACTCCCGAATCCACGGCTTCACCGGTATCGGTTGCGGTATCAGCCGGTTTCTGCTGCGCCTGTTTTTTGAGCGCCTGGAACTGGGAGATCATAGCGGCTGAGCGGCGGTCGCCCGGATGGGATTCCTGGAACTGCTGCATCAGTGATATGGCACTATCGTAGAGGCCACGTTCCTGAAAGTTTCTGGCCAGCATCACGTAGGCTTCCCAGGGATTGGTATCGGCATCATCAAGCACCGATTTCCAGACCTGATTGGCTTCTTCGACTTTTCCGTTGGCTTGGAGTGCCTGGGCGAGCATTTTCTGATACTCGGGATTGTTTTCCTCGATAATCAGCGCCTGACGGGCCCGTTTCTCGGCTTCTTCGGTAAGGCCGGCGGTCATAAGGAATTCCTGCCGCAGCATGCGCCAGCGCCATTCCCAAGGCATGAGCGCAACACACTGATCAAGCTTATCGATGGCAAGACTCAACTTGGCATCATAATCCTCTTTGATATCAGCCAGAACCGTTTTCAATGAATCCGATGATTCGGGTGATTCGGCAACCTGCTGTTCAAGTTTGTCAACTTGATCTTTGAGCTGAAAAATAGGCCGTCGAAGAGCCATGGCAACCTGAACAAAGCTGGCGGCGTAGTTGGTCATGAGTTTGAATGATGTTTCACTCATAAGCGCACTGCCGTCACCAAGCCCCCTGAAACTGTAAACCTGATCGAGGAAGTAGACTGTCTTATCGATATCCAGCCGCTCTTCCTGTGGAACATCTTCAGGCATTACCCGGTAGACAAGGCCTTCCATTTTCAAATAAGGATCAGCACCCATCCTGTTGTCGTTGGAGACAGTGACTGCAAAATAGATCGGTTTCTTCCACCGGTTGGCATCAAGAATATGCAGCACCATTTTATCCTGGACCCTGAGGGCATTTTTCTGTTCCCGTCCGGGAACCGTGACCGTGATCTTAGCGTTACTCATCTTGTAATTAAACGGTTTCTCGAATGGATTGAGTTCATGGTTCAACGCATCGATCTGGTCGTCGGTAAAGGTAATGGGTACCGTGGGTTCGAGCTTTTTAAGCTGTTTTATATACCATTTTGTATTCAACAGACTCAAGTTAACAATCCGGACATCCCGGCGGATACCCTCAGCCTCCTGCAGAAACCAGAGGGGAAAGGTATCATTGTCTCCATTTGTAAACAAAATACCCTCCTTATCGCACGACATGAGCAGATTATAGGCATAATCGTAGGGGACCCAGTCGCCATCGCGGTTGTTAACCGAAAAATTCTGGGCAAAGGGAAGTGCCGGCGCGGCGGCAAAGAGAACCACGAAAATGGGCGCCAGTGTTGTCCGCATGAACTTGTCTTTGTTTGTGAAAAGCAGATGGAGCAGACAGCTTGCGGCAATCCCCATCCACATGCCGAAAAACATGAAACCGGAGGTAAAGAAATAGTCACGAATACGTACCTCGCGGTGAACAGTGGGCATTGGTCCGGGCCGTCCGCGTTGTACCCACATCTTGTAATCGCGCATCTCCGCCCGGGTACCGTCGGCAAAATTCATGTAAAAGACAAGACCAATTGTTCCCAGAAGAACCAGTGTTCCTAAAAGAATGGCAACATTTCTTTTCTTCTGATACAGGTAAAACCACCCGAAAATCATGAAAAAGGTTGGAATGAGATAAATTATAAGGCGTACAAAACCGCCCAGAGCGCCCCAGGTAGCAAAGAGACCTGTTTCGCGATCCACTGAAATATCAGGACCAAAATGAAAAAACTGGGTAATATGGAATCCGCCGAAACCCATGTGGCCGTCAATACCGAACTGTTTTGTCCAGGCCCCTCGACGATGGAACATACGGACAATGAAATTGTCCGATCCATACTGCCGCCGTTCCAGGAAATGGATAAATGCCTGCCAACGGGCGGGATGATTCTCGTCGATCATGGGATTCAGAGCAGATCTGATCGGAATATAGAGATGGACCGAATAGCCCAGGAGAGCAAAAAAGGAAAGCCAGAAACAGAAACGCCATTTTCGCTGATTAGGGCCTTCCATAAGCGACATAACACCAGTCAGTACCAGTGAAATCGGGGCCATATAGAAAAACCACGACACATTATACAGCACCGAAGCCAGCAGTATACCGGTGAGCCATAGCCGCCAGTCCCTGAGTTTTTCCTGATCGGACAACACAACAAAAAGAAAAACAGGCATCATCGATATCATGGCCATCATATGCACGCCCACACCGATAAAGACCAGATAGGCAATCAGAACAAGCAACCGGTCTCGGTTCGGATGACTGCTCTGGGACCAGACCAGGGAAAGCCAGGTTCCTAAAGCCACAAATAGCATGGAGGGGATATACACTGACGCTTCGACCGCACTGAACCAGAAGGTGTAGCCGAACGCGGCGAAGAGACCACCGACAATACCACCGAGATACATGGTAATCCGTTTCCAAGTGGTGTCGGGGAATCCCATCCATGAACGGATACTCCGAACGACGATAAGATAAATCAGCATTGCCGTGACCCCACCGCTGATAACGGAGAGGAGATTGACCCGAAAGGCAACCTGCCTGAAAAAGAAGAAAATCATCGATGCAAACCTTCCCAGCAACACAAAGAGCGGGTTGCCCGGAGGATGAGGTATTGCCAGCGAGTGTGACGCACCGATATATTCACCACAGTCCCAGAATGATACCGACGGCGCTACAGTAATGATATAGGTTAAGGAGGCTAGGAAAAAAACCAGCAATGCGAACATTCTGTTGTTTTTCCTATGAAGAAGGGCTATCTGTTCCATGTGAAAGAACTTCCTTTCCTTTCTCAGATAATGTTTTGTAGATCGAATCGAGGATTCCGTTCACAAATCGT
>WJLZ01000157.1 GCA_014728215.1 Chitinivibrionales bacterium | reverse complement strand
GGACAATACAGCATTGACCGCTCTTATGCGGATTTCTTCCTGGGCTTGAGGGCAAAGTTTGCGAAAATCTTGTGTCTTCATGTCATTATAAACAGCAAAAATCATGACAACTTATTTTATTCAACTATATAGTGGCCGGAGCATTAACTATACCCCAAAGGTAATTGCCGATAGTTTTGCTCAGATTCTTCATAGGCTCCAAGCGGCTCCGTCGCATCCAGCTAATCAACCGCTTCCAAGCATTCATTGCATGTCCTCGTGTACTGTAATCCCACAGCTGCGCAGCTGTTTCTTTTATGGCCCACGCACGAGCGGTCTTCAGGTTCTTGCGTGTTATCTTAAGAAACCATCTTCGACTGCGATTATCTGTTCTGCTGCTGTTACGAAGCCAATGATGCTTGGTATGCTTCAGAATGCTTTCGCCATCTTGTTTGATAAAATGACGATGCTCCTGTGTGCGGGTTTTGTCAAGAGCTTTGCCATAATGGGAAGAAACGTGGAAGCGATCAAAACATATCTTTTGCTCCCATGCTTCAAAGGTATTTCTCACCGCTGCAATGTATGGGTCCCACATATCCATAGCAATCGTTTTCACGGCTTTTCGCTGAGAGCGAGTAAGGGCCTCGAAGTAGCTCTGCAGCGTCTGCTGTTTGCGGTCATCGAGAACATCCATGACTGCGTGTGTCTTTTGGTCAACTATAACAGTAACATATTCATGCCGCTTCTGAAACGAGGTCTCATCAATGCCCAAAGCCTTGGGCTTACACTTTTTGCGCCTGGCCAAGCCCCGCTGCACGGCTCTTCTGCGAATGGTATCAACCTGATCCCAGCTCAGCTCCATCATGCGGCGCACAGCGGATATGCTCGCTTCAGCCAGCCACTGAATTACCAATGCCTCGAAAAGAGAGGTAAAGGAGCTGTTGCCATCAGCCCAGTCAACCCTTACTTGCCGAACACCATGGTTGGGGCAGGTTATTCGCGGAGTACGCGCCTCAATTACGGTTCGAAGATGGCAGGTGGGAAGATGGCGCCACCGCTTAACCCGATGATCGTGAATCGGCCCGGAGCTATTGCACTCAGGACAGCGAAATGTTGCGTTTTCAGCGTGCTCTACCACTACAGTGATAGAGCCCGACGACAGTTCCATGCGCACATCGGTAACGTGCCATGGGGCAGTAATGCCAAGAATTTTTTCATATAAGCTTTTATCGTTCATGTGCTATATACTACATTCAGAGAGGAAGCCACCCAAAATCCGGAAGCGCCAAGCAGTTTGCTTTTTAATGTGTACCCACCCGGTTTTTTTGATATTCGGTAAATATTACTCTTGAACCATTATTACCTGAAATGTATCATTGATTGTATAATTGTATTTGCACCAGGTTCAACGCTTTTAGACAATTTTCCTTTTGCTGTCGGGCATGGTTTATCGATGAAGAAGGAGCTTGATTCATGGCCCATACGATCGAGGAAATCGAAAAGAAACTTGAAGAAAACATACCCTCTCTCTCCCCTACTGCTTCCAAAGTAATGAAATTGGCAAATGATATCAACTGTCCCCCGAGTGAATTGACACAGGTTATTAAAATGGATCCGGTATTATCGGCCAAAGTGCTCAAATTGGTCAATTCATCATATTTTGCCCTGAGCAACAAAATTGTTTCATTGGAAAAAGCGATCATTCTTTTAGGTCTTAACACGATAAAAAACCTTGCTCTCGGCGCGGCGGCGCTTACCCAGATGGAAACTGAAGAGACCAGCCCGGCATTCGATCATAATGGTTTCTGGCAGCATTCGCTGGCAGTAGGAACCGCGTCAAAGCTTATCGCACAGAAACGGAATGTGGATAAAAAAATCATTGAAGATTATTTTATCGCCGGCCTTCTGCACGATCTTGGCCTGGCAGTGGAAAGTAAAATTTTTCATGATGAAATCGAACGGGTTATTCTCACTGCCACTGAAGTCGGTATTATCGATGCTGAAGACATAATTTTCGAGGGACTCAATCATTGCAAAATCGGCGAAATTCTTGGCAGAAAATGGAGCCTTTCAGATGACCTTTTAAGTGTGATCCTTAATCACCATTCGCCGTCGGGCAACAACCTTACAGAACTTACATGCACGGTATATGTATCAAATATAATCTGTAAAAATAATTCCCTGGGTCTGGTACTGGATAAAACGCCTATCGAGATCGATACTCAGGTACTCTCAACGCTGGGGATCGATGCCTCGATTGAGTCATCCATTCTTGAAGGCCTTGAAGGGGAAATACAGAAAGCAAAGGAGTTTTTGAAAGCATGAAGATTCGATACTGGGGCGTTCGTGGTTCGGTTCCCGTACCCGGGCCCTCAACAGTTGGGTTTGGCGGCAATACTTCTTGCGTATCTGTTGAAATCGATGATTATGTTTTAATCTTCGATTCGGGTACAGGCATCCGTGAATGCGGCAACTATCTAATGTCGCTTGGAAAAAAGATCAATGGAAAAATCTTTATCTCCCATACGCACTGGGACCATATACAGGGGTTCCCGTTCTTTATTCCCGCCTATGTACCGGGGAATAAATTTGAAATATTCGGACCGCCTTCCGATGTTCAGAATCTCAGTTTAGAGCAGATAATGGCAATGCAGACAAATTATGAATACTTTCCCATACGCATTTCCCAACTGGGGGCCGATATCCAGTATCACGATTGCCGGGAGGGAACTGTCGATGTCAATGGATTTGAAATATCGACCTGCCGGCTGAATCATCCAGTCGCCTGTCTCGCCTATCGGCTTCATTACAACAGAAAAACTTTTATCTACGGCGGCGACCACGAGCCTTACAACAACGTTTACAGAAATTCCAAAGAGGGCGAGTCGATGGATGAAGATTTTCTTAAGGAGCTTGATGAAAATGCTGAGATGCAGAACAACAAAATTATTGAATTCTGCCGCGGCGCCGATCTGGTTTCATGGGATGCCCAGTACAACAATGAAGAATACCAGTCAAAAAAGGGGTGGGGACACAGCACTTACGAATCAAACATCATAATGGCCGAAAAAGCCGGCCTGAGCCATATCATTTTTGCTCACCACGAACCCATGAATAACGACACAAAGCTTGCAGAGCGGGAAAACCTCTGCAGGGAAATGGCCGGAGATAAGGGGTTTGAGCTGGAATTTGCCCGTGAAGGAATGGAAATCGAGCTCTGATTTCTTTTCAATTAGCGATGCATACCTAATGCCCCGAATCATGTTCGGGGCTTTTTTTATTCGTATTCTTTATTCTTTTCCTGAACGACCAGGTCAACTCGTCGATTCTTCTGACGGCCTTCCGGCGTGTCGTTCGAAGCTATGGGACGATGAAATGCATACCCGATTGCGGTAAGCCGATGAGGCTGAACCCCCTGTTCAATGAGAAAATTCATCACATTTTCGGCCCGGTCTTCCGAAAGACGCTGATTATATTCTTCCGAACCCTGATTATCAGTATGTCCCTCGACAATTATCTTCGAATTTTTAAAAACCGTCAGGATACCGGCAATCTTTGCAAGATTTGTTTTCAAATCGGGTGTCAGATCCGCTTTGCCGATTTTAAAAAGAATATCGGACATGGAAATAATTGTACCCCGGGCGTCTTTTGATACCTGAATAAGGGCACTTTGAAGCTCGGAAAATTTCTTTTCAGCTTCTTCCCGAAGTTTACGGGCCTTTTCCCGTTCGGCATCGAGGTCTGATTTGAGTTTCGATGCCTGGTCGCCCTGGATATCATTTATCTGCTGATGAACCTCACTCAATGCCGAAAGGGTCTGGATTGTTTGTGCCCGCAATGATTCAGCTTTTGATTTTTGAAGAGCCAGCCGAATTTGGGCTACGGCAGCTTCAACAGAAGTTGAACAAGTGAGAAATCCTCTTCTCCCCTTTTCACTGTCGGGTTTCTTTTTCACTTGGGGACCGAGAATATCGAGCGTTGTAAGTGCATCACGATACAGATCGAGACTGACTACCGGAACCTCAACCGACGCAGCCTTGTACGCCTTTCTCAGTTTGGCTTCAAGGTCATCAATCGTTTTCATCGGCGCAGACATCGTTGTTCCGGATTCCGCCCCCGGATCCCAGGGAGAAACGTTGTTCTGTGCAAAAAGCTGTGTTCCGAGGGCAAGAATTGTCCCAAAAGCTATCGACAGGTAATACTTACTCATGGTCGCTCCATTGTTTCAAGTTCGCTGAGAACCTTTTTATACATTCCAAGCTTGTCTTCCGCATCGGTAAGGGATTCTTTCAGCCGATCAATTTCGTTGTTTACATCCTCCAGTTCATCTTTTGATAACGCCAGACGATAATACATTGCGGCAGATTCGAGGACAGGATAGGCATCCTTGTTCTTCCCCTTTTGATACAGGGTCAAACCGGTTGTATAAAGAGAATCGGCGGTAGTTGCCTCCGCTGATTTGATTTTTTTCTGACTGCATATCTCATGGAGTTCCTTACATTGAACTGAAATATCCTGTGCAAGCATGGGATACTGGGAACCACAGGAGACAAGAAATAAAAAGAGGCCAAGGAGAAGAAAGGAGTACTTTTTCATTTTTGTTTCCCTTGCAGTGTAATGTGTATATTCAGGAACAGGACATCTGTCCTCATACGTAAGAATATATCAAATACTATTGAAGAAAAGCAAGAATAATGAGCCCTAAAAACGGTAACTCAAATCAGACGGTTGACGCCACCTCGATTCGCTCCAGACAGGATTCTGTAATGGTGCGGAGGTGCGGAAAGTCGGTGTCCGCCGAAAGTACATGATAAAGCCGTTTGAGTGCAATGGGCATAAAGTGCCGATAGCGGGGCTTTTTCTTGTGAATAGATAAGTTGGCATAGGCACCCAGCGCCTGCATGAGCCGCTGAACAGCACAGATGCGAAAGGATGACGGGTCTATTTTGCCCCTGCCATAGGAACGATAATACGAAAGCATTTCATCGGCAAACCATCCATTACCAGGAAATTCAACATAGGGATCATACACTAGTGATGCCAGATCGTAGGCCGCAGGTCCCATCCGGGCTCCCTGGAAATCGACAAAGCAGATCCTGTTGTGGTACAGTAGAATGTTTTCCGATTGAAAATCTCTGTGGATACACACACGGGGAAAACTCGACGCCAGCCAGGCGCATTCCCGGCGCTCCTTTTCCCACCTGTCATCTAAAAGGTCATCGCAGCCAGCGAATTCAGTCACACAATGGGTACCGAAATAATCGCTTTCCCATAAAAACATGGCCTCATCCATACTCCTGGATGCAACCGTTTTGCTCCACCCTGGACGGACACCGTGCCACTTGACAAGAGCGCCGATCACCCGTTTATATAAAGCGCTCATCTCATTTTCCGAAAGACTGGCTTGGCAGACTTTATTGAGCGTCCGATTACCAAAATCTTCTTCGAGAATTAAGCCGTGTGATGCATCGTGGTGAAGGATATGGGGAAGGCAATTGAGTCTACTTTTGAGATCCCGTTGTATTGCCACAAAACGGCCCCAATCGCGCTCGCTGCTGTCCCAGATAATAAGGATATACGATTGATCGGAATGATCTTTATGGGATACACGGACAAACCGGCGGTCGGAGCCGGCATTTGCGGCTTCGGAAATATCCCAGAGAGAAAATGAAAAACTCGGTATGTTCTTTTCTAAAAATTCTTCTTGTGCCGGTGTTAAAACAATTGTCCTGCTACTCAAGTGAAACGACCTCCCCGAAAGAAATAATTGCTTTTTCTATTGAACCGTTTTCTGTAAGATTGACTGGTTTTTGCAAAATTACCGATCTAAAAAATACAACGTCATCAGGCAAGGAAGCAGAATCGCACCATACATGCTCTTTAAGTTGCTGTGCCCGGTCACGAGCGAGGCCAGCGGGAAAGGCAACTTTTCGCTCCCTGTCAAAAACATAATCCCGGGGAATATCAAGGGGTGTTTTTCCTTCCAGAAAATCAAAATGGATCTCTGCAAATTCTCCCGGATTACCGATATCTTTCCAGTAGAGTTCATCGATAATACTTACCGTTACATGCAAGCCATTTTCCTGCGCCCGCTTCCAGATCGGCAGGATCGAGAAATCATCGGGCCGCATCAATTCCAGAAACTCTTTCCGATAAAGGGCAACACCGATAAAATCGGCGCTCCCAAGCCCCTGCTTGTTCTGAATTTCATTACGGGGGCCGACATATTCGCCCGATTCCGGCTCATAAAAGACTGTCCCGTTGCCCGGCGACGGTGCGGCAAGCAGGGTGCACACCGACGAGGAACGCCTGAATTGGCTATACTTCTCTTGTAAATCAAAGACAGTCAGAGGTTCGGCATTGCAGATACAGAATATGTCCGACTGCTGTAAAAAATCTTTAGCAAAATAGAGCGGCCCGCCGCTTCCCCTGATCGAATCGGTCTCATGAAAGAGATCAAATCCGATAGGACAGTTATTCCGAAAGGTCTCGAACTGTTCGTGGAGATAATGAGAATTTACTCCGATAGTCTCAATGCCGTTATCGGTAAGAAACTTCAACCGACGCTCCAAAAGGGGGATACCGCAGACGGGAAGGAGTGATTTGGGGATATGATTTGTCAGAGGACGGAGCCGTGTGCCGAACCCTGCCGCCAGTATGAATCCTCTCATGCCGTAAAAAGACTCTTTCTTAACTTTTGTAATACACCCGTACTTTTAAAATTATACATTAAAGAAAATCGATTTGCATACTTTTCTGCAATATCTCTCTATTGTACAATCACAGTAGTTCGGGGTAATGAGTGATATCGTTGAATAAAACAAAGAAATTTTTATACTCGTCTTTCCACTCTTCCCTGATTTTTGGTTCCATTGCTCCGACACTCAGCAGTTTTCGCAGCTTATCACCGCCGGAAAGAATATCAAAGGGCATTTTCTCGGTCTCGTATTCATAAGGTGGATCTTTGAAAGCAAATTGTTCTCCGGCCGTTTCAATAACTGAAGCGAGCAGGGTAGCAGTCAGAAAAACCGGATTGAGCTCCTTTACATTGGTCACATGCACCTGAATGCCGGGACAATAATCTCCCTTCCATTTCTGGAATGTGGGAATGAAATTATGTTCTCTGAAAACAGTACCGGGAACTTTTTTGTTGCTCAATGAAGCTAACAGGCGGTCGATTCGCAGGTATGGAGCGCCAATCAGTTCGAAGGGACGGGTTGTGCCTCTTCCTTCGGAAAGATTCGTTGCTTCGAGGAGGACCATCCCCGGATAAACTATAGCGGTATCGAGAGTCGGCATATTCGGTGAGGGAAGTACCCAGGGAAGTCCTGTTTGGAACCATAACGAGCTACGCCACCAGTTCTCCATCCACACTACATGAAGCTCGGTTGCCGGGGAGTATGTTTGCTTGAGCAGGAGTGCGATCTCTCCGATAGTCATACGATGGCACAACGGGATTTCGGCGCCTCCCACAAAGGAAAAATAGTCGGGAGATAAAAGAGGACCGTCAAAATCTAAAGCCCCAATCGGATTTGGACGGTCGAGTACCCATACCGGAATATTCCGCTCACCGCATGCCTCCAGGCAAAGCTTCACTGTCCAGATATAGGTGTAAGGACGAGCGCCGACATCCTGAAGATCGATTACCAGGGCATCGATCGAATCGAGCATCGCAGGAGTTGGTTTGCGAACAGCACCATAGAGGCTGTAGACCGGTGTTTTCAGTTGAGGATGAATATTCCCTTCCCACTCGACCATATTATCCTGGGTCTGTCCAAACAACCCATGCTGAGGACCGAATATGGCGCCAAGCGTGCATTCGGGAATCTCCTTCAGACAGGTGATTATATGACGGTAGGATGAATCGATCGATGGAGCATGGCAGAGTACTCCCAGTCGAACACCATGTAGCTCCTTTGGAAATCGATCACAAAAAATTTCCAGCCCCGACCTTGTTCGTATCATTTTCGCACCCGCTTTCCCTCAATGTCAAAAATCAGAATTTTTTCCGGCTCCACCCGAAGCGATACATGTTTTTCCGAAGGTTTAACCGGGGTCTTTACGATCAGCCGATTGGATTCGAAAAGTATGTAGCAGAGGTATTCACCGCCGATATTTTCGATCACCGAAATTTCCACATCCATAGCACCCTCCCCCGGAGTACCAAAGCGGAGATGTTCGGGACGAATGCCGATTATCGCACCCTCCCCCCTCTTTTTTATGGTTTCTTTCAGGCTCCTGGGGATAATAAATGAAAAATCACTATTTGTCAGCATATTCTTGCCGCCATCCGATTTGATTTCACCACTGATAATATTCATTGGCGGTGAACCGACAAATTTAGCGACAAAAATGGTATCCGGATTTTCATAAATATCGGCGGGTGTACCGATCTGGGATATTTTACCTTTGTTGAGCACAGCGATTCTGTCTCCGAGGGTCATTGCCTCGATCTGATCGTGGGTGACATAAATCATTGTTATCCCGAGTTTTTGCTGCAGGGCTTTGAGTTGTGCACGCATTTCCATTCTCAACTGGGCATCGAGATTGGACAAAGGCTCATCCATGAGAAAAACTTTGGGCTCCCGAACGATTGCCCGCCCGATCGCTACACGCTGACGCTGTCCACCGGACAGTTCTCTTGGTTTCCGTGAATGCAGCTCTTCAATTTTCAAAAGCCCGGCGCTTTTTCGAACGGCTGCGGCGATTTCTTCTTTAGTAAGCTTCTTTTTCAGATTGGTGAGAGGAAAAGCGATATTCTGCTCCACTGTCATGTGCGGATAGAGCGCATAACTCTGGAACACCATAGCAACATCGCGCTCAAAGGGCTCACAATAAATTTTGGCCGTGGCGTCGGCAACATTTTTATCGCCGATAGTAATCGAACCACCGGTAGGTCTCTCCAGCCCCGCGATCAAATTCAGCAGTGTACTTTTGCCACACCCGCTCGGGCCAAGAAGAACAAACAGCTCTCCAGCATTAATGGAAAGATTAATACCCTTCAGAACAACAGTCGTTCCCCGGAATGTAAAAAATGATTTCGATAAATTATGGAGTTTTACGGGTAACGAATCCATATAATTAACTCTTTCAGCCTTTCACGGCTCCGCCGATTAATCCCTGAACGATGTATTTTTGAAAAATAATTGTCACCACAACCAGCGGTACCGCAGTCAGGGCCGATGCAGCCATGAGATTTCCCCAGGGAATCTCTCCGTGGAGTCCCTGGAACAATGCAATCCCCACCGGCAGTGTTTGCGCCCGATAATCTATTGTCAACATGAGCGCTAAAAGGAATTCGTTAAAACAGGCAATGAAGACCAGTAAAAAGGAGGAGAAAATCCCCGGGAGTGCCAAGGGAAGAACAATTTTAGTGAGTGTTCCGATCCTGCCTGCACCATCAATAAGCGCCGCCTTATCCAGCTCCCGAGGGATCTGACTGAAATAGCTCATATTGATCCAGAGTGCCAGGGGCACTGTCAGTGCAGTGTAGGGCAGAATCAATGCTATATGGGTATTTAAAAGCCCCGTATCCGAAAAAAAACGATACAAATACCCGACAATACTGATCGGCGGAAACATGGACAGAGCAAGAATAGCCACGGGAACGACGATTCTTCCGGGAAACTGGAGCCGCGAAACGGCATAGCCGGCCAGAGATGCAATAATCGTAACGAAAATTGAGGTAATTAAAGAAACAATAAGGCTGTTGAAAAAATAATTGCCAAAATGGAGTGATGTATTTGTCAGGATATTGCGATAATTCTGGAGTGTATATTCAACCTCACCGGTGATCAGGAAATCGGCACGGGAAGTGAGTGAAATGATAAGCATCCATACAAATGGAGTCAGCGCAAAAAACACCAGAAAGGTGTTGCCGATAATGAGGATTATTTTTTTTAATGCGTTCTCTTTCATTATTATGATAATCCCATTTACTTTTGACGGATACTTTGAGAAAACTTTCCGGCCCGTATATAAAAAAGGGTGATACCGAAAACAACCAAAAAAGTGGCGATCGATATCGCCGATCCTCTTCCGAAAGAGTCGGCCAGGTAATTTTCAAACCCGAGCATGGAGAGCGTCCGCGTACTTCCACCAGGCCCTCCTCCGGTGAGAACATAGACCAGATCGAAGATTCGCAGGGAGTCGATGGTTCTGAAAATCAGGGCGATAACAAGCACCGGGCGGATCATGATCAGGGTGATAGCAAAGAATCGTTTAAAAACCCCGGCGCCGTCAATGCGGGCCTGATAATAGAGCTCCTGGGGGATCGCCTGCAACCCGGCAAGAATGATTAATACCATAAAAGGAGTGGTTTTCCATACCTCGGCGATCACCAGAGCGGCAAAAGCCGCACTCGAGGTTCCAAGCCAGTTAATTCTCTCGGGAACAAGTCCGGTGGAAATCACTATATAATTCAACACCCCATATGAATAGTTAAAAATAATATTCCAAATTTTTGCCGACACTATTGTCGGAATTGCCCAGGGCACCAGAATAATAGTCCGCAAATATCCCCGCCCCTTGAACGACTCATTGAGCATGAGCGCAAAGAGAAGCCCGAGCAATGTTTCCAATACCACTGCTGCACAGGTAAAGAGAAGGGTAAAGAGAAGGGCCCGATGAAAATCGGGATTTGAAAGGAGCCATATAAAATTCTCGATCCCGATGAATTTCTTTGGTAAATAGGTTACATCACGAAAAAAACTATTATACAATGCCCCAATAACCGGCAGCAGAATAAACAGCGCTACGATACAGATAACGGGAAGAAGTAATATATAGGCGGTTTGTATTTCTTTTCGATGATAGTTCATTAATCGGTCTTATAGCTCTCATGAATACGTTGAATATCTTCCTGTGCTTCAGCAAGGGCATCCGATGGCGCCAGGGGGCCGGCAAGTGCAGCGTTGAGATACTTCTGAAGCACCTGTGAGACCTGCGAATAGTACGGAACAGTGGGCCGTGGAATCGCCGAATAGAATATGTCCTTGAGTTCTGCCAGACGGTCGCGTTGGATTTTTACATCGTCATAGATATCGACTCGTCCGGGATTATGGCCCAGTTCGGTGAGAAGCCCGGCCTGAACCTCAAAGGAGGTTATGTATTCTAAAAATTGGGCAGCCTCGGATTTAGCATCGGAGTAACGCGAGATTCCAACATGCCACCCTCCCAGCGTGGATGCACTCTTATGGCCTTTAAAATGAGGAAGTACATCGATTGAAAACTTTCCCAATACCTGGGAATCCTCATTATCGTGAAGTTTGGCAGCATAGGGCCAGTTTCGCTCAAACAGTGCATTGCCGTTCTGAAAGAGAAGACGGACTTCTTCTTCTTTCATATCGGTATAGGTGTTTGGCGGAGAAATTGCATGGCTATGAATACACTCTTTCATAAAGGTCAACCCCTGAAGATTGCCGGCACTCCGAATCACAGGATTTCCTTCACCATTGAAAAAGCTTCCACCGGCAGAGGCAAAAAATTCGAGGGCATTGCACACAAGGCCTTCGTACTGTGCCCCCTGCCATACAAATCCCCAGAAATCAGGGTTCGTTTTCCGCTCTCCTGCCTGGACCTTCGTGGCCATGGATACCAGCTCATCCCAGGTAGCGGGGGGACCGGTATAGCCATATTTCTCCAGAAGATCCTTTCGGTAGTATAATACTCCGGCATCGACATACAAAGGCAGACCGATGAGCTGAGAATTGTGGATGTCGGCAAGCTCGATGATATTATTGAAAAACAACGAGGTATCGATATCATACTGACCGAGGTCTTCAAGCCAGCCCGACTGGGCCATCTGGCCGATCCAGGCGATATCCATCACGACAATATCAGGATCAGCCTGTTTGCCTCGCAGTGCTATCAATATCTGCTGTTTACGCTGCTCGGTCTGCGCTGCCGAACGAAGCAAACCTACCGAAATCCCGGTTTTTTCCTTGAAATCAGCAATGACTTCTTCCCAGTAAGTAAAATCGTTTGCGGTTCCTCCCACCATGAATGTTACTGCCCCCTTTTGACCGGAACAGCCTATCAAAGCGAAAAGTGTGAGTGTAATAAGATATTTTTTCACCTAAATCCCCTTACAATTAAAGCTGTTTAAATTTGCAGAAAATTAAATATAACACTTGGCACACATCTCAATTATTCTCAGCCTGTTACAGAGGCACAATCTGTACGGAACGGGGAAGATACCGGAATGTTGTTGCCTCAGGGAAAGACATGTAGTATTTTACTGAAATTGTTTATTAATCAATTTATCCAAGCAAGGGAAGGTTGACTACTGCATGAACGGTATTCATATCCGAGACAACGAGGCTATCGAAAAGGCCCTTCGACGGTTTACTAAAACCTGTGAGCGTGCGGGTATCCTCTCTGATGTTAAAAAATATCGCCATTACGAAAAACCGAGTGAAGAGAAAAAACGGAAGCTCAATGCTGCCAAGCGGAAACGCATTCGTGACGAAAAAAGAACGAGTTACCGCTAACCGACAGCCCGCCTTATAATCTAAAAAAGCTACTCCCCCTCCGGAGAAGCTTTTTTATTTACATGTCTTTTCAACAAACTTGAATCCTATCACCGCACACGCTGCGGCGACATTCAGAGAATTTTTAAATCCGTATGTGGGGATTTCAATTGCCTGGTCGCAGGCATCGATAACGTCCCGTTGTATCCCCAACGCTTCATTACCGAAAACAATTCCCAGTTCGGAAGGATACTCGAGGGCGGTATATTTCTTTGAGATAGATGTTGTCTCCGCGGCCCAGACAGGAATATTCTTTTTTTTGAGATAGGTAACGGCATCAAGCGTATGCTCGAATCGTTTCCAGTGTACATATTCTATCGTTCCCAGAGAGGTTTTCTCGAGTTTGATATGAGGCGGAAACGCGGTATAGCCACAGAGAAAAAGTCCTTTTACCCGCAGAATATCGGCGATCCTGAAAATCGAACCGACATTGAATGCACTTCGCAGATTGTCGACAATAATATAGAGTGGATTCTTTGGCAGACGCTTATATTCATCGAGCGATATGTTCGCATCGAAGCTGCGGATCACATAATTGGTTTCAATATCTCCACGTCGTTGCCCCATTTTTTCCTTTCCTGATTTTCAGCAGTACCTAGACTTTTTTTCTGATCGACCTGTCGGCAAAGTAAAGCATTACCCCGCCGGCCAGAAAAAGCAGTGATGTCGAACTGAAACCAAGCCGTGAAGCATACTCCGATCGGGCTCCCACCGACTGTGATATGACAACAATGACACCAATCATCAGTGGTCCGAAAAATACTGCAAACTTCCCCATGAGATTATAAAAGCCAAAATACTCGGCAGCTTTCTCTTTGGGAATAATATTGGCAAAATAGGATCTACTCAGCGCCTGAAGACATCCTTGTGGAACGGCGGAGAGCACGGCAAAGAAAGTGAACATGCCCGCCCCCCTCACAGTCATCGGAGCAACAAAGGTAATAAAAGTATAAAGTCCGATGCCGATAAGAATCGCACGGAGGGTCCCGATTTTTTTTGCAATGACCCCGAAAAGAATTGCTGCAGGAAATGCAGCAAGCTGTACCAGTAACAGAGCCCGCATTAGCACGGCATTTTCAAGGCCGATCGATTTTCCAAGATCGGCAGCCATGCGGATAAACGTATGAACGCCATCGATATAAAGCCAGTAAGAAAACAGAAACAGCAGCATCCCTTTTTCTTTTTTCAGGGATCGAAATGTATGCGCCAGCTCGATGAACGCCCGTCTGTAAACTTCACTTGTACCGATAGTCCTTTCGGCGCGGGGTTCTTTGACAAAGAGTAGAATCGGGATCGAAAAAATCAGCCACCAGATCGACACGGTAAGGAAGGAGGTCCGGACCGCAACAGCATCATTGGCCAGCCCGAAAAACTGAGGTTTGAGAACCATCGCTATATTGATCGCAAAGAGAATGCCGCATCCCAGATAGCCGAAACCGAATCCCATTGATGATACCAGATCCATTTTCCCGGGAGGTGAAACCATGGGGAGCATGGAATCATAAAAAAGATTAGCACAGGAAAAACCGATCGTGGCCGGAATAAAAACAAACAGAGCCGTAAGCCACGCCCCCGGGGCGACAAAATAGAGTGCTCCGCTCATAATAACGCCCAGAAGCATCGCATAGGCTAAAAAACGTTTCCTGTTATGCCCGGTATCGGCAAGGGCACCAAGAAAGGGCGAAACCAGAGCAATGAGAAGCCCTGCAACAGCATTGCCGAATCCCAAACGAGCGGTCGAATTGGCTCCTTCACACCAGTATTCATTGAAAAATATCGGAAAAAACGCAGCCAACACGGTCATGGCATACGCAGAATTTGCCCAGTCATACATAATCCATGACCAGACAGCCCGCCTCCCCTGGGGCGTAGCGGAAAAGAATCCGTCGTCCTGTCCGGACTCCAAATCAGTATTCACGTCTTCTTTTCCTTCTTTTCCGCAGCAGGAAAGAGTACATTGTTGAGAATCAGACGGTATCCCGGAGAATTTTTGTGAAACTGGAGGTCTGTTGGTTTGTCACCAACCGCATGAGTATAATCTTCGGGGTCATGGCCGCCGTAATAGGCAAACATTCCTTTTCCGTATACACCGTGGAGATATTTGACCCGCTTAGTACCCGGCACATAGCCAAGAACAACGGAGCTTTCTTTCATAACCTCTTTGTTGTAGGATGTTGCCAGACCGAAAAAACCTCGAACAGTCTTTTGATGACACTGAATTAACATTGTCGGGACGGGATCGAGTTTGGCACTGAAATCAAACAGCTCAAAATCGGCAGCCGGTATCCGAAGTGGCGTATTGACTTTATTGACATCGATATTGCCGAAATAGGTAGCCATGGGATCGGTCTGGATAGTAAAATTCTCAAAGCCCATGCAGTTATCGAAATTGAGTTTGTTTTTATAGTTCGGATCGATACCATCGCCATCATACTGCGCAGCAACAATATCGGCACCCAGGGCCGACAGGGCTATTTCGAATGTATTGGGTGCACAGCACATGGCAAAGACAAATCCGCCTTTATCGACATAATTGCGAATGGCAAGGGCAACCGCCTTCTTACAGTCGGAGACCTTGTTGAATCCCAGCTTTTTGGCTCGTTTTTCGAGTTCCATTTTCTGGCGTTGGTACCAGGGAGTATGGTTAAAGGAGCGATAAAATTTGCTGTATTGACCGGTAAAATCCTCGTGATGGAGGTGAAGCCAGTCGTATTCCGATAACTTTCCACCAAGAACTTCTTCATCGTACACTTTATTGTATGGAATGTCGGCATAGGTCAGGGCAAGCGTGACGGCATCATCCCAGGGAAGCTTATTGGGTGGGGTATAAACCGCGATTTTCGGAGATTTTTCGAGAGTGACCTTTTCCATATTGTTGTTATCGATCGTCTCGAGAATCCGGGCCCAGTCGGCCGGGGAAATTGTCTTGATTTCAATGCCGTCAACCCGCGCTTTCAGTTCGAACTTTCTCGAATCCTCGGCCACAAAAGAGCCGCCCCGGTAGTTCAGACACCAGTAGACCTTGTTGCCGTCTTCGAGCATTTTATAGACAAGGCCATAGCTTTTCAAATGATCGGTCTGGGTATCATCCATGGGAATGAATATCATGGATCCTGCAATGCGGGGTAATGCAAGAATTGCACTGAGGGCAATGCACCACAAAAAAGATGTAAGAAAATGGCAGGGTGATCCGGATCGTGATGAATAAGTGCTCATTCACCTAAAATAAATAAGTTACGTGAAGTCCTCCAATTATCACTTCGTAGTTCTCGGTGGAGCCCTCTACTTCATCCGAGCTCTTTTCATACCTGCCCATCAATGTGAGTGAGAGCATTGAAGATAGGGAATATTTTGCGGCAGTTTCGATACCGTAGGATTTCGTAACAGTATTCGTTCTCAAAATATCGTAAGCATCGTCACCCAGTTCGGTATATTCATCTTCATCATCGGTACGGTTATAATAATCGCCTTTGAGCTCAAAGCTCAATTTACGCGGAATTGCCGTTACTTTCAGCTTATTGCCGATCTTATAGGACAATCCTTCGAAAGTGTACTGATTTTCTGATTTAGTGGTGATCTTGAAGGTGGTAGTATTCCGTATCAGCCGCTTAATTTTAAAACCGAACCGTGTGTTTATCTGATGCTGCCATCCGTCATCCTCAACAGCCAGTTCCGGATTTGGATAGTCGGTCATGTCGTTATCCCACATAGTGCGGTACCGGAGACTGTAACTAATCCCGTTGTCGAACCGTTGTTTTAATTGAATTCCCCACAAATTTTTCATATCGAGTTCTCGATATTTTTGCTCGAGTGTATCAAGTGCATAGTCATACGTTTTGGACAGGCCGTCATCACTGATCGTTGAATCCAGGATTGTAGAATAATCAACGATATACTTTTCTCCCGGTTCATCCGTATTTTCGATCATGAGTTGGTATTCTATTCCCACCGAGGGCCACTTCGGGCTGAAAGTGTATTCACCATCAAGATCGATGGTATTGACATGAGTGGGCCCGGACTCTTCTGCAGCAAGATTGAATTTGTTTGTGGCATATCGCATTTCGTATTCATATCCGGCGGCGGCGGTAAGGTTTTCGATAATAGTCTTCTCCCCTTTCAGCTCTCCGATATACCGGTCGGCTTCAAGATAGGGATTTCCGGCCGAAAAATATTCCGGCCCGATACGGGTAAAGCTTCCCGCGAGGTCAAAACCATTGACCAGTCCGGCGGCGCCGAGCGACATAGCCCAGTGTTCCAGGTGACGGTCGAGTATTTCTTTGAATACGGTTGATACCGCCTCACCGATCTGGGGCTTATACCAGGCGATTTCCTGGATCTCCTCCGATTGTGAAGGTGTCAGCGTATCGTGGACGCCAACATCGAGTTCGGCGGTAAGGGTAAGTTTATCATCAAATAAAAGAACACTACCGTCGATAGCCCCAGTCTGGGCTTCAATAGGATCGGGCACTTCAGGATCGGAAATGACCCGTCTGAACAGTGGTTCGTACCCCTGATCCCTCGAGATAATGCTATTCACGTTGATCTTTGAATTCAGAGTAGGCTTGACTGTAAATCCGGCAAGATAGGTCATTTGCTGACGGATCGACATCCCTGTATCCACAGTATCATTGTAAAGGGTGATATCATTATCACCTACATCTTTGGGAAATTCGGTTTCTCCGCCGGCAAACCTGAAATTGATTCGATTGGCGCCTTTCCCCATGGGCAATAAGTCGGCGGAATACCGGATGCCGGTGAACTTTCTGCTCTCCAGAGATGTTTTTGAGTTGCTTTCAAAAAAATCACCCATCACCAGATGTTGGTTGTAATAGTTGATATTTAAATTAAAAGTATTTTTTTTCATATGTAATGGAAGGTCGATCCACTGGTTGCCGTAGACATCCATGAGCAGGTTGAGATCCGCGCCTTTACGCCGGCCGCTGGCAAAAATCTGCATCTCCGGCTGGAACCCGGCATAAAATTCGTCGTTCTGTTCTCCCGGGTAGCGGCTTTGCATGACCAACGTGTCTTTGGAGGAGTATCGCACACTTACCTTCTGTGAATCGGTTCCCGCATAGGTCGTGTCATATTCTTTCTGCAAAATGGAATGGGACTTTGATTCGGGACTGTAATACTTGAAACCCGCAGTGACATTTCCCATAAAGCTGACAGTCTGCTGCCGTGGAGCATGGGTAGCGGAAAAACCCGATTTAAAACCCTCTCCCACATCGACTTTTTCAGTGGTTTTGGGTAAAACTATCGATTCAACTTCCTCCGGCGGTTTAAGCATCCTGGCCATTTCATCTTTCGAAACGACCTCGAAATTTATCACGTTTGCAAAAACCATTTCTCTCACCTTTTTAGGAATTTCGACCAGGGAGACGAGTCCTTTGCGGTTGCGGGTTATTTCGGCACCTATGATCGTTACCGAGGCATCCTCCTTTACCGCCACACCATTTGTATTATTAGTAATCTCGCCGCCGATCAGATTGAGTGATGATTTCTTTCCACAAGCTATACCGGTGATATTATTGACCACATGAAGGCTTTCGGCTCTGACCCGTGCTCCTTCCTGAAAAAAAAGTGCCAGGACATGGCCATTGTGGAAGCGGGAATCCAGCAACGAAACATCCGAATTTTTAACCACCATCCCATGGAGCGAATTCTGCTCGAATAAACAGTGGTCAACCGTGGCCGAACCGTTTTCAACAAAGAGACCATAATTACAGTGCTGGATAATGCAATGCTCAAAAACCGAACGGTTACGACTTCTGCAATAAATCCTATCCCAGTCCCAGGGTTTGGGATTCCGGTTGGCCGACCTGAAAAGAACAGGTTTTTCAGAGGTCCCCCGGGCTATGAGTTGACCGAAGACAGTAACGGTTGGATATTCACCGCCCAGATAAACCCGGCATCCGGGACCGAATTCCAGTTTTTGTCCTGAAGGAACAATTATGCTTCCGGTAATAAGAAAGGGGCTGCTGGAACTGTCGAACTTGCCGAAAAGAATACCGCCCGGCAGCTCGGTTTCAAACGTGCCGGGGACCGAGGTATATCCGGACTTTTCATTTTCAACCGATGGGCTGGCCTTTTCTTTCTTTTCAAGAGCAGGCTTTTCACTCTCCGGTTCCTTTTCTTTCTTCGTACTATCGGTGGTATCGGAAGAATCGGTTTCCTCGGGCTTTGGCGCCGCCTTCTTCTCTTCGGCGGCGATTTCCGAAGAACTCTTCTCCTGTTTGCTGTTTTGCCCCTTTTTTTCCTGCCCATTGGCAGAAATATATATCAGAAGAATGAAGATACCTGCTGACAATCTTCCCATTAGAATACTCCTTTAATTCACTCCAGTTCTCACTGAACATGAATGGTAGCGGTGCGGGTAAACACTCGGTCTTTTATGTCGACCACCTTGACTTCTATGTTGTTTACGGCATTTCGTCGCAATTCGATATCGATTTCGATATCAGTATCTGTCGGGTTATTCATGGTCTCGGTTCGTCCACTGGTTAAATTAGTCACCCTGATTTCTTTAATCAGACGTGACAATGTTTCGGGATCTTCATCGGGAAGGTTTTCGAGACGGAATCTGACAGTATATTCCGGATCGAAATCGCTTCCAGGAGCACCGGGAGGAAGTCTGAAAAATTTATTACCCATGGGATCAATCATTTTGATAGTGATGAGATTTCCCATGTAGGCGACGTTTCCTGCAAGCCGCGCTGAAGAATTCTTTGCCTTGTCTTCGGCCCATACCGCATAATCGTGGACACCCTCCTCGAGTTCGAGGTAAAAACGGCCGCCGGGTTCACCATTTTCCGAATCACGAGAGCCGTCAATCTCTTTATAAAAGATGATTTCATCATCGGGCGTCCTGTCAATTACCGCAAAGGGAAGCATCCGTTCCTGTGACATAGCCGGCAGTTGCCCCTGTATTTGGGGACGATCTCTGTCGGGAGGCGGAACATATTCCACCCGACGTGCAACCGTTACAGTTTTGTCATCAGTAGAAGCTTCAAATTCAATTTCATGCTCACCCGGCTCTTTGGGGATCATAACAAGACCGGTAAAACTCCCCTTTGCACCCACCGACATTTTTCTTCCTGCAGCATACACTTCGGCATCAAATGGAGTGACCTGCCCTGATGCCTGAAGCTGTACTTCCGAGACTTTTTGTCCTCCATAAGGAGAACTCACATTGAGATTAAGCGCCATAACATCGCGCTTGTACACGATGGAACGCGTGACCGTCTTGCTTTCGCCTCCCATCATAGCGTCGAATTCGAGTTCCAGCTCTCCCTCTTCATCGGGAATCGGCACCTGCCCTGAAAATGCGCCATTGGACCCAACCTGGAATTTCATCCCCGAACAGGTTATTTCAGCTCCAGGTGTCGAAAGGCCGTGTATGGTGATAACCGGCTTTGAAAATTCCTGTCGGTCGGTTGGTGAATTGATAACCAATTGTAATTCTTTTGTAAGAAGCTCTACCCTATACCGAACCATAGCCGACTTTGACTCTCCTTCCAGGGAAGCTTCTACAGTAATGTCATAATCACCGGCTTCGGCAGGTGAATTGAGCGTCAACCTGAAATCGCCTCCCGGCGTTACCGTTGCCGGCTTTCCTTCTACGACAACCTTCGCCTTTGGAGAAGAGATTTTTCCAGCTACCGCTATCTGACTGTTAGGGCGAAAAACCGCGCCTTCTTTCGGCGTGATGAGATTGAGTCGCAGATCTATCCGGGCTGTTGTATCTTTATCCTCCACCGTTGCGGTATCCGACTGATCAACCGCATCATCTTCGGCCTCAGAGGTATCTTCGATCATTGCAGAATCCTTCACCGCAGCAGCGGTATCTTCCTCTGCGCCCTCTGCGGTTATGCTGTCTTCAGCAGTTGTGCTGTCGCTCCGGGTTGTATCTGCCGCTGCGCTGTCGACCTGGCCGACGGATTCTGCAGGTTCAGGTTCTTCAAGCTTGACAATCTTCACGGTCTTCTGCCCTGCTTTTACAGCGGTCATCTGATTAGCGCCGACTTCAGCACCGGATTTGGACCCCTTGGGCACAACAAATACTTTACCCTCATACACCCGCACATCTGTTTGCTGACCACTGACTTCGAAGCCGACCCTTGTGCCTCTGATTGATGCTGTCGCCGTAGGAGTTTCGAATTCGAATTTGGATTTTGCATTCGTTAATTTCTGAATGTTTGACATGACCTTGCCGGTCATGATTTTAATTTTTGTCGATTTGCCGCCGGATTTTTTCTGTGTCAAATCGGTAAGCTCAACGGTGGAATTTTCGTTGAGCGTAAGCTCGGAACCATCGGCCATCTCAATTTCAACCATCGATTCAACAAATGTCCGAACCGCATCGCTCTTTTTCAATGTCATGCTCGGACGAGCCGGAATCCACCGGGGACCGGCACCTTTTCGTATTTTTACTGTTCCAACAAGATTTTTAATTTTGCAGCGGGGAGAAGGGGTCTGGGCATGAATACAAACAAAGAACACCATGCACAATAAAAAGCATGACTTTAAATACATTTTCGGCTGCATTGCCCTTCCTCCTTTTGCACCATTTGGCGAATTTATAAAAATTATCACTCTTTTTTGTTATAATTTTGTATTATATTTCTCAATTCTACCACAAAAAGTAATACAGGTCAATCCTTTTATATGAGGTAATTATGAAAAAGAACGGAAGGCTTCCAATCGAATTTATCCATGATTACAAGAGACTCGATTATCCGGATAAAAAACTGAAAGCGATTGGTGAAAAAATTTTTGATGCCGAAAAAATCTTCCCCCAAAAGATGGTTACCGTTGTGCTCTGCTCAAATTACAAGATCAAAAAACTCAATGCCGATTACCGGAACATAAACAAGCCTACCGATGTACTCGCCTTTCCTTTTAACGACAGTGATTTTTTAGGAGAGATATACATCTCATTGCAGCGATGCAAATCACAGGCTCCCCGATACGGAAACGCATACGAGGATGAAGTTGCGCGCGTTTTTATTCATGGAATGTTTCATTTACTGGGGTTTACCCATGATACAGAAAAAGAGCGCATCGAAATGGAAAAGCGGGAAAACAAATATTTTTGCCTTTGACACATGATCTGATGTATAATTTTAGTGAAAGAGGAGATGCTGCAAAAAAGTAAAAAATGCAAAATCCAGGCACCACTAATTCCCGTCTGATGTTTATATTTAAAGGGCAACCCCGTTTTAGAACATTAAAGCTGCCGTTCCCATATTAGTGCAATATTAATAAGTTATTCGAGTAATAGTATAGATTTAAATCAGATGATATAATATTATTTTTGAAAGGAGAATTTGTTGGAAGTTCCTCTGCCGTATTGTATAATCGGTGTATTGTTTTGTTTTGCTGCCTCTACGCTATTTTCTGTCGTAAAAATCATATTTTCAGCTACCGATAAACAGGCCATTGACGCCGAGAATGAGCGTCTCCGCTTATATGCCTCCAAAATTGAAGCTATCAAAGAAAACAGAGACATCATGGTCACGACTGTTTCGACCGGAAAAACCATGGCGAATACCGGTTTTATACTCTGTTTGCTTTGTTTGCTCAGAGAAACACTTCCCGGTGTTACTGAAATCAAGCTTTTACTGACGGGGTTTATCTTTGCGGTTATAATTCTGACAGTATTTGCATACGTTATTCCCAGGGCAATTGCCCTTTGCTATTATTCATCCTTTGCGATAATTACCTATCGTCTCTATTCGATATTCAGCTGGGTTCTGCTTCCCCTGAGTTCCATTGTCCTTGGCTTCTCTAGGCTCCTGCTAAGGATGTTTCGCTATGATGAGCGTTTTGCTTTTCTCACGCAGGAAGAAAAATCACGGATGGAAGGTACTGATGCTGATGAAGAGGCACTCGATGAAGAAGAGAAGGAGATGATTCACAGCATTTTTGAATTCGGTGAGACCAGTGTTCGCGAAATCATGGTACCACGGATCGACATTGAAGGTCTCGATATCAAATCTGATTACAAAACAACGCTTGCAACAATCAGGGAATGCGGCCATTCGCGTATTCCGGTGTATAACGAAAACATCGATACGGTCCTGGGGATTCTTTTTGCTAAGGATATTATCGGATGGGCTTCAGAGAACAGCCCCGAATCCTGGAACCTTTCGACATTGATAAAACCGGCCCTCTTTGTACCTTTAAGCAAGAAAATCGACGATCTTATGCGGGAATTGAAACGAAAACATGTTCATATGGCCATTGTAGTCGATGAATATGGCGGCACTGCCGGAATCGTTACCCTGGAAGATATTTTAGAGGAAATCGTTGGAGAAATTCAGGATGAATACGATGAAGATGAGACGCCGATAGTAGAGATTTCAAAAAATATCTTCCATGTCGACCCTCACATAGATCTTCATGATCTTCAGGAGGAAATCGATTATCATTTTGATCTCGAGGATACCGATTACAATACGCTGGGCGGACTGATTTACCATGAGCACGGCGATGTCCCTGAAGAAAATACCACAATCGAATTTCACGGCCTCCGCATTCAGGTCTTGAAAATGGATAAACAGAAAATCCTTAAAGTTGAAGTTGAAAAGCCACCGAGTAAAAACGGAAAGTCCGGCAACGGGTCGGGAGATTGAGGTTAAGGCTGCTGGAACGTAGCGTAAGTCCCGTTCTACGGGAAAACCTGACCCCTTCTTAACCCTGACCCCCTCACCAAACAGGCATCCCTGCCCTTCCCCATTCTTACGATCTTCGCCCTTCGACTTTCGCCCTTCGACATTCATTCAACTCCCTTTCATATTGCCTGCTCCCCCAGTCAGGAAGTATATTTTTTGCCCCAATTTGCAGGTGTATGAGTCTTCATTATGGAGTAAAAATAACGTGAATATTATCGTGTGTATCAAGCAGGTTCCGGGTACGACACAGGTGAAAATCAATCCTGATACCGGTACGCTTATTAGAGATGGAATCGAAGCTGTTGTTAATCCTTTCGACGAATATGCTATTGAGGAAGCGATCCGGATAAAAGAAAAGGTCGGGGGAACGGTCAAAGTTATCACCATGGGTCCTCCTCAGGCCGGCACGGCGTTGAAAACGGCAATTTCCATGGGTGCTGATGAAGGATATCTTGTTTCGGACCGTGCGCTTGCAGGCTCCGATACCTGGGCAACATCCTATGCCCTCTCCCGGGGTATCCAGTCCCTGGGCGATTATGATTTGATTATCTGTGGAAAACAGGCTATTGACGGCGATACGGCTCAGGTTGGACCGGGAGTTGCTGAGATGCTTAATGTTCCCTTTGTTGCCTGGATCAGAAAAATTGAAGAAATCACCGATCGGTCAATTAAGGCTGAGCGAATGATGGAAGAGGGGTATGAAGTTGTTGAAATGCCTCTTCCGGGACTGATCACTGTTGTAAAAGAGATCAATGAACCCCGGCTGGCATCCCTGAAAGGCAAGATGCGGGCCAAAAAGGCACAAATTCCTGTTTTAAGTGCGGAAAAGATCAATGCTGTGCCGGAAAAAATCGGCCTGAAAGGAAGCCCCACGCAGGTCCTCCGTTCCTTTGTACCGGAACGGAAAAAGGGCGGCGAAAAGATCAACGGAGAAACCCCCGATATGGTCGAAAAAATAAAATCTGCAATTTTAGATCTTAATATAATCAAATAAATAAGGAAACATGCAATGAGTATCAAGGTTGATCTTGAAAAATGTATCGGATGTAAACTCTGTGTGAAGGCATGTGCGCAGGATGCTATCCGGATTGTCGAAAAAAAAGCTGAAATCGACCTGGAGAAATGTAATTACTGCAGAGCATGTGTTGATGCATGTAAAAAATATCAGGCCATCACCATTGAAGATGAAATGGGTGCCGGAGTAAAAAATATCAATGAATATAAAAATATTGCCGTCTTTATCGAGCAACGTGATGGTGATATTCATGGGGTTTCTTATGAGATTCTTGGTGAGGGAAGAAAGCTTGCCGATCAGCTTGGTGAGAAACTCGTGGCCGTTGTTTTAGGTCATGAACTGCTTAAAAAGGCTGAAAATCTCGTAAAGTACGGTGCCGACAGGGTAGTGTATATGAACGGCCCTGATCTGGCGACATTCAAAGACGACACCTATGCCCATTTTGTCAGCGAATTCATTGAAAAAGAAAAACCCTCAATTGTGCTTGCAGGTGCAACAGCAGTCGGACGGTCGTTCATTCCTAAAGTTGCCGCACGGGTTTACGGCGGTCTGACCGCCGACTGTACCAAACTTGAAATCGATACCGAAAAGCGTCTTCTTCTGGGAACCCGCCCGGCATTCGGTGGTAACCTGATGGCTACCATTATCTGCCCGCAGCACCGCCCGCAAATCGCCACAGTCCGTCATAAAGTAATGAAACCCGCTCAATTTGATGAAAGCCGAACCGGTGAGGTTATTGTCCACAAAGTCGATCAGGGAGCATTTCCTGAGCGGACGAAAATCATCGATATTGTCAAAGAGGTTGAATCGACAGTCAATATTACCGAAGCCGACATTATCGTTGCCGGCGGTAGGGGCATGCAGGACCCACAGAATTTCGAAATGATCAGAGAGCTTGCGGAAATACTGGGTGGAGCTGTCGGATCGAGCCGTGCTGCGGTAGATGCAGGCTGGATGCCCTATTCTCATCAGGTGGGACAAACAGGAAAAACCGTCTGTCCTAAACTGTATATTGCCTGTGGAATCTCCGGCGCTGTGCAACATCAGGCCGGGATGCAATCTTCCGATTATATCATCGCTGTCAACACAGATCCTGAAGCCGATATTTTTCAAATAGCCGATCTTGGTATTGTCGGCAATGCACTCGAAATCGTACCAGCATTAACCAAAGCATTTAAAGAAACATTAGGGAAGTAGCCGTGAAACTATCATTAGGATTACCCAAAGGAAGTCTTGAAAAGTCAACAATCGAACTATTTCGCAAAGCCGGTATTCACATTCGATCAACCAGCCGGTCGTATTATCCTGTCAGCGATGATCCCGAGCTCGATCTCATACTCATGCGCCCTCAGGAAATGCCCCGCTATGTGGAACAGGGTATACTGGATGCAGGCATAACCGGCTACGACTGGACCATAGAAAATAATGTCAAAGTTGTTACCGTCTGTGAGCTGGAATACAGCAAATCAACACGGCAGAAGTGCCGCTGGGTCCTTGCAGTTCCCGAGAGTTCAAAATTTAAAAAACCGGAACATCTGCGCAACAAACGAATCGCAACCGAACTGGTAGGAACAACCAAACGGTATTTCAAGAAGAAAAAAATCCCTGTTGATGTCGAATTTTCCTGGGGCGCCACCGAAGTTAAACCCCCGCGACTTGTCGATGCCATTGTCGATATAACCGAAACAGGATCATCATTGCGGGCAAACAACCTGAATATTATTGATACTCTCCTGGAGACCTCGACCATTCTCATTGCAAATAAAACCGCATGGAACAATAAGCAGAAAAAGAAAAAACTCGAAATATTACCATGCTCCTTCAGGGCACACTCGATGCCGAGAACTATGTTGGTCTCAAATGCAACGTTCAGGAAAAAGATCTCGAAAAAATTCTAAAAGTTCTTCCGGCACTCCACAACCCGACGGTATCCACCCTTTCCGATCAGGGGTGGTTTGCGGTCGAGACCATTATTCACGGCACCGAGACCAAAAATATTATCCCCAGTCTTAAAGACTCGGGGGCTGAAGGGATTGTGGAATATCCTATCAATAAGGTGATTGCTTAACAAAAGCAAAACCGACTTATTCTTTGCCGGTATTCCCGTTCTTCTCCCGAAGTTTCAAGGTACAGAATAGTTTAAACCGGCAGATCGACAATTTTTTCTGATCCCTGCCGATAGAAGAAAGCCTGACATCGACGAGAAAGGGCAGTTTCTGAAGACGGGCAATGGCTTTGGTTACCAAAGCTTCATCTTTGGCCCATCCTGCAGCGGCAATTTCCATGAGATCTTCGGATTTTGCATTGGGCTGCGAACCTAACCGTTCAAAATAGAGTCCTTGGGGTTTGAGGTCCGACAATTCTTGGAGAAACCGGGCCCATGATGTTCGGTTGGAAAGTTTATCTTCAACAGAAAGGATTCTTTTTGCCAACTGATCGTTTTTATCCAGTAGTTCCTGAATGTCACGATTGTTGGCAACCAGTTCCTGGTATTGCTGATTATAGTTTTTCAGCCTCCACGAGAGCCCCAGCCCCCAGAGCCACAACGACAAAGCAAGGATAAAACCTGCAGCGATAAGACCGGCCGAAACAAGATAGGCGCCCGACCGGATTTTGCGCATTCCCGCAGTCTGTGTTTCACCGCTGAAAAGTGGAACACTCCAGGGCTGTTCACTCGACAGAGCAACCCCCGCAGCCTTTATTGCATCCTCAGAAAATGTACCATTGAGAATTTCGGCGCAATCGATATGCTCCAGGGCATAGCCGGGAATATCTTCGATGGGCTCACCACCAATTACCGCAACAATATCGGGGAAAGGTACATGGCGGTAACTGGACCGGAAATACTGTTTTAAGCGGGCAATATGAGCAGGAATAAGTTCATCCCGGGCAGGAGCGCAATTAAATACCGCCAAAAGGCTCTTTTTGGATACCACCCCAATTTTAATGGCATGGCTGGAACGGAAAATCGAGACAAAGGACTGTTCGTTGAATCTTCCGCACTGAATCGGTATTGTTGACAAAAAAGCATCATCGGGAACCACGGCAATCAGATTGTTTCCCAGTGTCCGGGTGTGAATGTCGTAGGGCACGGGCTGTGTGGCGGGAACAAAATCCCGCTCTTCATCAATCTTCCGAAGCTCCCTGTATTCCATCGAAGAGCGTGATGGAGTCCAGTGCGAAGGTAGACCAAGGGAGACCCCCCTGTAGAGCAGTAGATTGTTTTTGAGCCGGTTGTCCATTGTCCACGACTCTGTTTTCCTGCAACTCCACCCCGATTCTGTCCGACAGAGAGTACTACAGAAGTATTTGCCCTCTTCTGTTGGAACTACGCCGTAAAGGGTACGCATCATCTATTCCTTGTGGTCAGCTATCTGATATCTACTCATCATCTTCATTTTCATCTTCAGCTGTAATTTCAGCAGAGGGCTGCGCACTTCTCTTTCTGAAGAAGGGCCGTCGCCGTTTTGATTGTGGCGGCGAGGACTGTGTTTCTAAGGTATCGCTCTCTTTTTCTTCAACAATCCGATCGGTGTTTGTTTCTGAAACGCTGTCTGGTTCGACGGTTATATCTTCTTCGGTACTATCATTATCATCGCCTGTTGTCATCATACGTCCTGCTTCCGCCTTTTTTAGCGACTCCCTGAAACTCTCTTCCATAAAAAGCCGCCTGCTCTTACGCTCGTCATCAAAATCTCTCAGTTCTTCGTCGAGATTGACATGACTGTGCTGATCGATAATATGGGGCGTGATATAAATCACGAGATTAGTTTGAGTGTTGATCTTTTTATTGGTACGAAACAGAAAACCGATAATCGGGATATCGCCCAGAAAGGGGACTTTTGAGTTTGCAACCTGATCATCGCTCCGCAACAGCCCTCCAAGAACCAGGGTTTCTCCATCCTCGAGCCGGACTGTCGTTGAAATCGACCGTTTGAATACATTAGGATATCCGTCTTCGTTGATTCCCATGGGATTGGAGATATCCGGCTGGATATCTGCGGTAATCTGTCCGCTCTGTGAGATCCAGGGAGTGATTTTCAGGTTGATACCGATAGAAATGGGCCTGAACTGATAGGTAGGCTGATCGGCTGTTCCCCCGACGATCCTGAAATATTGAGTCTGACTCACATCGATAGTAGCTTTATGTCCGTTGAGAACGGTTATTGAAGGCTGGGCAAGAATTTTGGCCTTGTTTTCTGCTTCAAGGAACCGCACCGTAGCATAGAATTCATCGGAAAGGTGACCCAGGGCGGTTTTAATGCCGCCCATCGGCGCCATAATCTCCCGCGAAAAATCGAGCCTGGTTGTTCCACTTAAGCCGGGGAACTGAAACTGCTCTGCAGGTGCTTTTCCGCCGGCCCGAAGTTCGATACTGAACTCACGATTGATGTCCCGGCTGTATTCCACAACAAGAACGTCGATGATCACCTGTGGCGTGGGGATATCAATCTTTTTCAGAAAATCCCGGGTCTGGACAATGTCTTCCGATGTTCCCGACACAAGAAGCGCATTCTGTTCCTTGACTTCCTTTATATTTGTCGCCTGAATATTTTTAGGCAAAATCTTGGCGATGCCGTCGGCCTTGATATGTTTCAGATGAATAAGCTCGGACGTGGACAAGGCCAGTCCGGCATGGGACGCAGGATTTCGGTCACCGATAAGGATAATCCGGTCCTTTTCGATGAAGGTATATTTTGTCCCCCCCAAAAGCAGCGCCAGTGCTTCATTAAGCGGCATATCGTTCAACTTGGCATTGACATCGGCCTTTAAATTTCCATAGGTAACAATCTCAACTTCACTCTGTTCGGCGATCGCCTTGACAACATCTTCAAGATCACCGTTGGAGACATCGAGTGTCAGCTTTCCATCCGAGTAATCGACATAAAATTCCGACCGTCCTCCGGATGAGCGCCGTCGAATTCTTCGTGGATTTTTTGTATCATCCGACTTATCACTGGTAACCGTATAGATATTCCGCCGTTTGGTAACTTTAAATCCGCTTGTTTCAAGCAATGCACGAAGCCCATCTTCGAGATCCACCTGGTAAAGCTTGCCGGATATTTTTCCCGACACATTGTTGTCGGGTACAATGCTGACTGCGGTCTTTGAACTCAATTTTTTGAGAAACTCTCTGACATCCATATTGAGCACATCGACCGTAAGTTTGCCTCTGATATATTTGATTGACTTGATCTCTTCATCCGATACTTTCCGTATGCGGTAGACATTCCCCTCTTTAACAACCTCCAGACCCAGGGATGAAACCAGCATCCTAAGTCCTTCCATGATAGGAACGTCGGAGAGATGAACGGTTACGTTGCCCGAAACATCCTTATCCATGATAATGCTGAGATCGTATCCCTTGGAGATCGTCCGCACCACATCCCTGATATCGGTATCTTTGACATCAATAGACATGGTCCGCGTTTCGCCGGTTTGCCCCTGCGCCGAATCCTCCAGACCATACCCGTTAATAAATACGCAAAAAAGGATAAGGAACATATTGGTTACAGACTGAATATTTCTCATGAACACCTACTCTATTAGTTAATTTACTCTCCTGCAGCGGGCTGGGGCTCTTCGGCGCCTGTTCGCAACTCCGCAGTATCTTCAACAAGCACAACCCTCAGCAACTCTTCAGGTGTAGTAATTCCTCGTCGTATTTTATCGATGCCATCAAAAATAAGCGATTTGGTACCCATCTCCCTGAGTGCTTTCCTGATCGCTACTTCCGATGCATCTTCGGCTATCAGATTTCGTACTGTTTCATTCACTGTTACAACTTCAAACAGGCCGGTCCGTCCTTTATACCCGATATCATGACAGGCTTTGCATCCCACAGCCTGATAGGATTCGGGCATGGGTACATTCCCAAGCAGCATGTTCCACCGGTTACGGATATCTTCCGAAGGTTCCTTTTTCGTCCGGCATTCCGGACAGATCACCCGCACCAGCCGCTGAGCCATGATTGCAAGCAGTGAGGAGGATATTAAAAAACCGGGAATTCCCAGATCACGCAGCCGGGTGATTGCCGAGACGGCATCGTTGGTATGAAGTGTTGAAAAGACAAGGTGTCCGGTTTGCGATGCCTGCGTTGCGATTCCAGCCGTCTCTTTATCACGAATTTCTCCGATAAGAATGACATCGGGGTCCTGACGTAATATCGAACGGAGGGTCCGGGCAAAGGTCACTCCGGCCTTTTCATTGATCTGCACCTGGTTGACACCAGACAATTTGTACTCGATAGGATTCTCGATTGTGGTGATATTGATCGCCTTTGTCCGGATATGGTTCAGACAGGCAAAGAGCGTGGATGATTTTCCGCTTCCGGTGGGACCGGTGACAAACACCATGCCTTGTGGCTTTTCCAAAAGCTCCAGTATCTGGGGCATCTGATGTTCGGGCAGACCGAGATTTTTCATTTCGAGCAGGCGCTGATCGTGTTTCAGAATACGAATAACCGTTTTCTCTCCGTGGTGGGTGGGAAGCGTCGATACACGGAAATCGAACTCATTTCCCCGATAGGCATACCGGATACGGCCGTCCTGAGGTACCCGCCGTTCGGCAATATCCAGATCGGCAAGAATTTTGATTCGTGACGTAAGCGGTGTATACATCCATGCGGTCACCTCGGTGTGCTGACGAAGCAGGCCGTCGATTCGAAACCGCACTACGGCGTTATACTCTGATGGTTCCACATGAATATCCGATGCATTCAGCCTGATAGCTTCATCGAAAATGAGAGAGGCCAGTTTAACTACCGGCTCGGATTCGGTCCGCTTACGAATCTCCTCAAGCGAAAGCCCCGAATCGTTGTTATGAAGGTGCTTTTCGTATTCTTTGCTGATTTTACCGGCTGCCTGTTTGAAAATAGAATCATCTTCAAAAAGCGCATTACAGACCTGCATCAGTTTCGAAGGCGTTGTCAAGTGAATCTGAACAATCAGGCCACTCATAGCCTCGGCAGCCTGGATAATATCAAAGTCACAGGGATTGCTTACGACAATCTCCAGGTGTGTATCTGAACTACTCAGCGGAAGGCACCGTCCGTCTTTGAACAAGTCGGTAGGAAGGTCGCGGATCAACTCATGATTGACCTGCTCTTGGAGTTCGGCAATATAAGGAAGCGAAAACTGGGCTGCGAGGGCTTTATACACCGTTTCCTCGGATAATTCTCCGTTTTCGATCAGGTATTCCCCGATTAGTTTCCCCTGCATACGGGCGCTGTCGGCCGCCCGCTCCAGAGCGGAATTGTCAATCGAAGAACTCCTTTTGAGAATTTGTCCTAAGAGCTGCGTGGTGTGTATCATGGTAATTATTTGAATTCAATATACATAAGCTAAAATATTTTATTAAAATAATTAGAAGGTCAGGATTATCTATAATAATTATTAACGACAGGGTAAATGCAAATATTGTTTCATTAACATGATTTAAATAATTTGTTATTTTATAGCATCACTGACCATTGTTTCCAATGAAATCAGATCAGACGGCATCATCACCAAACTGTTCTCTGAATTTCATCATTTTTTCACGGAATTCGGGATCTTTGGTTCCGAGTATCTGAACTGCTAAAAGTGCGGCATTTTTCGCATTACCGATCCCCACCGTTGCAACGGGTATTCCCGAAGGCATCTGGACGATCGAATAGAGTGCATCCTGACCGTTGAGCGGACCTCCCGGAGCCGGAACACCGATCACCGGAATAACGGTCAGACTGGCAACCACTCCCGGAAGGTGAGCTGCAAGACCGGCAACCGCAATGATCGCCTCAATACCCCTCTCTTCGGCACCACGGGCAAATTTTTTGATTTTATTGGGATTCCGGTGGGCCGAAATCACATGAGTCTCAAACTCGATCTCAAATTCATTCAGTATCGCCTCTGCTTTCGCAACAACATCAGTGTCGGATTTTGAACCCATTATGATTGCTATTTTTGGCATATCTGCTCCTTTTTATGGGATAGTTTATTGTTATAGATAAAGGTTGAACGTCGAAAGCTATGCCCTGTTCCTGCCGAAGTGTCGGAAGTCAGAAGGTCAATTCTTTTTTTTAACCTCAACCTCTCAAATCGTTGTGACTTTCGTTGTCGATAATCCATCTTTTCTTCCCCGGACTCGTTGAGCACTTATTGCGAGTAATCGTCAATATCTTCCTCTCTTACCCATCCTGCAATCTCGCAAGCCCCTTGGCGCCAATATCCTTCCGGAACATTTTCCCATCAAAATGAATACAATCGACCCCTCTATAGGCTGATTCGATGGCTTTTCCAAGGGTGCCTTCACGGGCACTGACCGCCAGGACCCGTCCGCCACTGGTAACAAGTTCTCCTCCGTCGTTGAGTGCGGTACCGGCATGGTAAACATCGATGTTGCTCTTGCCCCGCTCGGCCTCATCGATACCCATAATCACTTTGCCTTTTTCATATTTGCCTGGATATCCCTCCGATGCCAGTACAACCGCTGCGCATGCTTGAGGACGAACTTTCCATTCCACCTCATTCAGCCGGCCGGTTGCACAGGCCGAAAACGCTTCATACCAGTCGCATTTTACCAGCGGAAGGACACACTGGGTTTCGGGATCACCAAAACGACAATTATATTCCACCACTTTCGGGCCCTCGCTGGTGAGCATGATACCAACATAGAGCAATCCTTGATAGGGACACCCTTCCTTACGCATGGCATCCAGTGTCGGTTGAATGATATCCTTTTCGACCCGGTGCATCACCGCTTCATCAATAATCGGCGCCGGTGCATAGGCTCCCATGCCTCCGGTATTGGGACCGGTATCGTTGTCTCCTACCGGTTTATGATCCTGAGAGGCCGGAAGTAATTTATACGACTTCCCATCAGTCAAAATAAATATGGATGCCTCTTCGCCCACCATCTTTTCTTCAAGAACAACACTGTTTCCTGCATCCCCGAATTTTCGCTCATCGAACATCTGTGTCAGAGCCCGGTCGGCATCGTCGATACTGTCACAGACAATAGCTCCCTTACCTGCCGCAAGACCACTCGCTTTTACGACAATAGGAGCACCGTGCTCATTGAGGTATTCCGATGCGGAGGCATGATTGGTGAAAATATCAAAAGATGCCGTAGGAATCGAATACTTTTTCATGAGGTTTTTTGAAAACTCCTTGCTTCCCTCGATTCTGGCGGCTGCTGTCGATGGTCCGAATATTGTAAGGCCACGCTCCCTGAACATATCAACAATGCCTTCAACTAACGGAAGTTCGGGACCGACAATGGTAAGATCGATATTATTCTGCTCAGCCCATTCGGCAAGATCCAGCCAGCCGTCAATGGGACTGTCGACAATCTGACAGCCATTCTTTACCATACCCGGATTACCGGGATAGGCATGAATACTCATTGGACGATCTGTTCGGAGAAGCGCTTTCAATAATGCATGCTCCCGTCCACCATTACCGACGATCAGTACATTTTTCATGTCAAACACAAAACCTCCATAATAGAAACTCGAAACTCGAAAAAATATGGTAAAGAACTGAAAATTCTAAATAGTATGGTTATCGGCCCGCAATTACAAGGCAGGCTTCAACAGTGAATATAAATTCGGAAGAAAAGCCGAGGAAAGCCCGTTAGTCTTTCAGTTTCTGATCGACCCGCTGCTCCATTTGCCGGAGGACATTGGAGTCGGGATGGTAATGGAGACCTTTGAATACCCATTTTTTGGCATCGGAGACCTTTTCGAGGGCAAGATAGATATTAACGAGATTGACGTAGGCTTCCGGAAGGTCGTGGTTTTTCTTTACCGCATTAAGATAACACTCTTCCGCTTTTTCAAGCTCTCCCTGGGCGGCATAGATAGCTCCCAGATTATTCCAGGCCCTGGTATGATTTTTATCGACTGTCACTATTTTGTAATACACCTCTTCGGCCTCCCCCACCTTACCCTGGCTTTGAAGCGTGAGTGCAGTGTTATACATTTCATCCAGAGAATCAACAACCACTTTTGTTACTGGTTTCCGGGGATTTTTTGCAGCAGCGTAGCGGTTTTCGATATCTTTGTTTTTCAATGATGGTTTCATTTGTTGTGCTTTTTTATAATATTTCCATGATTCATCGATATCACCGGTATTATAATCGGCTACGGCCATGTTGTAATAGACCACCGGATCATCAGCGGTGACCATCGACAGTTTGGAATACCATTTTTTCGCCAGCTCCCACTCTTTAAGACCGAATGCGGCATTGCCGGCAACACGCCAGACATCAGCTCTGTCGGCATGGGAAGCGCGATCCGCCAGTTCCACCGCCGCCGCCAGCGCATTTTGGTAATCCTTGGTCTCCAATGCAGCAACGGCCATGTTGTATTGAATACCAAAGGAGGTATCCTGAAGCTCTTTCCATAATGCAATGGCCCGCTCATAATTACCCGAAATAAAGGCGAGGCGGGCCTGAACAGCTTTTTTCTTTTTGTTGTACCCACCCTTATCCGGCACCTTGCCAAGATGATACGATGCTTTCTTCTCTATTCCCCCCGAGGAATAGATCAGGGCCAGTGAAAGATGATCATCGGGATTCAAGTCCTTCAGTGATGTCAGTGCTTTGAGAGCCGCTGTTGTATCTCCGTCCCAGAGTGCCGCCTCTCCCTCGGCTCGAAGTGTATTTTCAGCCCGGGGGAATTCCTTTTTCAAAAGATCCACCATCTTCTGAGCCTTGCTCCTGTTGTTCAGCTTGCGAGCAAGATTAAAGGTATTGAATGCCGCCAGTTCGCGCTTATCGGAATTGAGTGCCCGGCGATAGGCATCAAAGGCTTCATTAGACCGCCCGAGTCCCGCATAGGCATTACCGATATTGATCAGCAGTGATGTGTTTTCTTTCTGGAGGCGGTGGGCTTTTTGATAATACTCAAGTGCTCGTGAATAATTTCCTTCGTTCTCCAGCGCCAGTCCCATGTTTGTTAAGATTGTCGGATTTTCGGGATCATCCTGAATGCTCTGTTTCCACAACTTTTGCGCGCCGGATTCATCACCCATCTCATTGAGAACATAGGCAAGAAGCCCCTTTGCGGCCACATTTTTTCTGTTGGCCTTGATACTTTTTTCAAAAAAGAGTCTGGCTTTACCGTGGTCGTTCTGTTTCATGGAGGCATAACCGATCTGGTAATATATTCGCCAGAAATCTTTATCAGTCTTGTCAAGAACGTCGGTCAATGTCGTGATCGCCTGACTGTAGTTTCCTGCCAGAAGGTATAATTCGGCAAGTTCCTGAAGTGTTCCGGTGCCAACAACAAACTGCTCCTTTGCCTTTTCAAGCAGCGCGATTGCCTGATCAAAGTCGTTCATTTCCCGATGATAGAGGGCCATGGTTTTGTACACCCGCTCATCCCGCTCCTTTTCGGAAAGTCGCGTCAGGGTCTGCAGGGCCCGGGAAACATCTTTGGTATGATAGTAAAGCACCGATAACCGGAGGGCCTGATCAGTACATTTTCCGGTACATTTGTCGAGTTCTTCTTCCACCTTCTGCAAGGCAGCCGACAACTCACTGGACGATTTGTCGATAAAGGTAAGGTTTATTTGTGCGCTTCGGAGTGATGGATTAAGCGAGAGTGCCTTCTTAAATTGTTTTTCGGCCTTTTCTTTTTCACCCTGCGCATAGAGGATTACCCCGAAAAGATCGTAGTAGCGAGCTTTCGGATCGATAGAAAGCGCTTTATCGATCAGCGAACGGGCTTTTTTGTAATCTTTTTGTTTTCGTGCAGTAAGCGCCCGGAGGTAATAGAGTTCGGGATCGTTAAGTGTATCGGTGATGCTTCCCAGCAGTTCCCCGGCTCGAGCATAACTTTTATTTTGAAAGTAAAGTTTCCCCAGGTTGTACCTGAGAAGCGGGTCGGATGGATGCCGCTCCATTCCTTTTTCAAACCAGGACTGCGCTTCACGGCTGTTTCCACACTCCTGAGCGGCTATACCGGCAGTCAAATAGGCATCGGAGACCGGACTTTTACTTTCCGTAATATAGCGCTGAACCGCAGGAAGAGCACGGGAGCATTCACCTTTATCGAGATGGATTGAAGCCAGCTTTAAAAGCACTGTTTCGGATGCCCCCCGATCGAATGCTTTGCGAAGATACTGTGCTGCACTCTCTGTATCGCCCTTGAGTGCGGCGATAGTGCCCAGCATATCGAGAGCATCGGGATGGTCCTGATTATTTTTCAGCACCTCGACCGCCCTGGATGTATCGCCATCCTGAATAAGTCCGAATGAATAAAAACCCCACGAGGCGGTGTGACGGGGATTGATTCTGTAAGCATCGGCAAAATGTTTCAATGCTTTCTTTCTTTCTCCCTGCGACAGCAACATCCGTCCCAGCATAACATGGGAATCCACCAGTTTTTTATTGGCATCCAGCGCATCCTCAAAGTACTCTTTGGCACGATCGAATTTTTTCTCATGAAAAGCAATGGTTCCCAGATTATGATAGGCGATCGCATACTCTTTGTCCTCCTCGATCGCCGATTTCCAGAGCGCTTCGGCCTGAGGGATATTTCCCTTTCTGAAATAGACCACACCCAGATTATTGATCGCATCGGTGTAATCCGGAAGGGTTTCCTTTGCCCGTTCGAAAAGAGACCGGGCACCCGAAATATCGCCGCTTTCCAGAAGATCGAGGCCTTTCATGTTGAGCTTGTAGGCTTCTTTTGCCGTTCGCATCAGGGCCGACGGAATTGCATCGGAACCGGAAATTTCATCGGGGCTGAATTCAAAATCCACAGCCCATATACTGCATACTGCTGTCAGGAGCACAAACAAACACACACTCGCTTTTTTCAAACCTGGCTTCCTTTTTCTTCGTAAAATGAAACACGGGGAGGAAAGTCATCCCAACTGCTGATCGATAGATCGGGCTGGACGATACTGCCGAGATTGCGGACAAAAGCACATTCCCGATCGCCGGTAAAAAAGGCTGTTTGCATACCGAGATCCTGCGCGGTTTTTATATCCAGCAAAAGATCATTGCCGGCAAAAATAGCTTGTGACGGAAGAATCTGGTATGCCTTGAATATAGCAAAGAGCTTCTCGAACATATGCTTTCCCGGCTTGGCAATACCGTCGGAATAGGAGAAAAAACAGAAATCGAGATCGAATAGCTCGTTGTAATCATCAAACTCACCACTGCTCTGATCCCGGATAAAAAGGGTCAGATCGATCGGTGTATAAAACTGGGCGTTCGAAAGAATGCCGAGGATAACATTCTGCTTTCTGAGCGCCTTGCAGCATTCCACCACCCCGGGAAAAAGTCCCCGGCCAAGAACATGATAATTGTAATAAAAAGCCATGCAACGGGCAAGCTCCCGATCATTACCCAGCTCGAGTGTTTCGGGCTGAAACCCATATCGCTTAAGCATCATGATCATTATCATCCAGATATTTTCAATCTGCACTTCGGGATATTCGATCCCCTTTTCTTTGCCCTGCTCGTGTTTGAGCGCAATCAGGCCGTGATAGAGGTCCCGAAGGGTAAGTTCGGGTGGATGTTCCGGATTCATCTTCTTTAGAAAAGAAGCAAGCGAAAACCGGGTTGCCGTTTTATTGAAGGCTTTAAGCAAAAAACGCTCCTTGGCATCCTTATCCGAAAATTCGTGCCGCCAGTAATCAACCAACGTCCCGTAGACATCAAATATTACAGCACGTATATCATGAAGCTTCTCCACTGCAGAAGAAAACTCCAGGGGGACAAGAGGACGCTCCCGCTTTACCGGTTCATTTTCGTGAACACTTCTGGCAAAATCTGCAACTAGTGACAAAAAACCTCCATGGGAATAAATGGAGTGGTGCAATATTGGATTGATGAAGTAATGGGATGCAGCGGATGTGTTCTTATTACCGGTTTTTCATCACCCACTGCTCCAATACTCCACCACTCCGGTACTCTAATCTTCTCTTTACTTTCTTCCCGAATAATCTTTAAGATATTTCAGGAAATCGCTTTTTGTAGAGAATACCGCCGAGCTTGTCGAATCGAACGATTCTTTATACAGATCCATGGTTTTAATAAAGGAGTAAAACTCCGGATCTCTGTTATAGGCAGCGGCATAGATTTTTGCCGCCTCAGCATCGGCTTCACCCTTGATCACCTGAGCTTTTTCATATGCCCCCGAATAGATCCGTTTCAGTTCCTTTTCCTTTTCACCGGCGATTCGCTGCGCCTCTCCCCGTCCTTCGGAGCGAAACCTTTCGGCGATCTGCTTCCGCTCGGCGATCATCCGCTTATAGACATTTTTCAGCACCTTTTCGACATAGTTGATTCTCTTGAATCGAACATCAACCAGCTCGATACCGAATTCTTCGAGCTTCGGTTGTGCTTGCTTGGCGATTTCTATTGCCATTTGTGCACGTCCGAGGTCGATCACCTTTTCGGTACTATTCTCCTCCACAAGCGAGTCCACTTCTGTAATTTCAACCCCGCCGGTGTCCGCCGTATCGCGTGCAGCGCCTGCGACAGGTCGATTCTCGAGGTCCTCTGAGCTCCGCAGGGTCCTGTTGGTGCTCCGGACTGTCTCCCGGAGATTATTTGAGGTCACCAGGTTCCGCACCGCGGCATCGATAATATCATCGAGCTTTTTATGGGCCGATGTTTCGTTGTTGACCTTTTCGAAAAACAGGAGCGGCTCGACAATACGCCACCGGGCAAAAACATCAACCCAGATGAATGTCTTGTCCTGGGTAGGAATCTGACCGGGATCGCCGTCCCATTCAAGGAGATTTTTCTGGAAATAAGTGGTCTTGTGGACAAAAGGAATAGTCATATGAAGCCCCGGTTCGGTCACGGCCTCACCGATCGCTTCACCAAAGCGGGTAATGATCACCTGCTGAGTTTCATCGACAACATAGAGTCCGGTTCTGAGCGCCCAGACTGCCGCAATCGCAACGATTATCAGGAGAATCCGTTTCATCGTACACCCCCTTTCTCACCGAGATTGAGCAGGGGAAGAACATTTTTCTGCTCACTGTCGACGATATACTTTTTCCCCAGTTTGGGAATGATTTCATTCATGGTTTCGAGATACATTCTCCGGCGGGTGACATCCTTTGCCCGGGCATACTCGTTATGAAGTGAAACATACCGGCTCGAATCACCGCGTGACTTGTTGACCCGGTCGAGCGCATACCCCTCGGCTTCACTCACGATTTTTTCAGCCTCACCGGCAGCTGCGGGAATCACCCTGTTGTAATCTCCCTTTGCCTCGTTGATCATCTGTTCTTTCTCCTGTTCAGCCTGATTGACTTCGTTAAATGAGGGCTGTACCGGACCGGGGACTGTGGTGTTTTTCAGTTCTACATTGACAATGGTCAGCCCGGCGTTGGCTTCATCGAGCGTTTCCTGAAGTTTTTCCCTGGCCTGGTCGGCTATCTCCAGACGATTGGAAATAACTTCATCGATACTCCGGTCACCAACCACCTGCCGCATAACCGCTTCAGACATGTCACGAAGCGTACCTTCGACATCACGGACCTGAAACAGATAAGCCACCGGATCGCTCTTGCGGTATTGAACAATCCAGGGAACCACGGCACAGTTCAGATCCCCGGTGAGCATCAATGATTCGTTCAGGTACTGCTCCTCGGGAGCATAATTGGTATTCACCCCGGCCCGCAGGGTCCGCAAGCCAAATTCTTCGGTCAGCACCTGCTTAACCTTCACGTTCGTACGCTTCTCGATACCATCGGGCCACTTGAAATGGAGCCCAGGGCCCCGTTGACGGTTATATTTGCCGAAACGCTGAATAACAGCAACTTCATCAACCGCGACCGTATACAAGCCGGTAAAAAGAATCCAGCCCATAACAATTATCGCCGCTATCAGAAGAATGAGAATCTGATTCCTCATCTTGAATTTCGATCGGATCTTCTCAAAAATCCGGATCAACTGATCGTTTGATCCTCCAGAATTCATAGACTGTTGTTTCCTTTCCTGAAAAAATTGATAAAGAAATCTAGAAATCAAAATACAATATGTCATAAAGAGGCTGAGGTTGAGGGGAAAGAGTAAGAGACGTGAAACAACGCTGCAGTGTGGTTGAAATTTCAAATTTCCCGCCTTAGCACCTTGTTGAATCGGGCGCCCATCTAGTAATTTATAAACCGTTCGAGTCAGTATGAACGCTGCACTTCGAATCAAACGGGGCCGTAGCTCAGTTGGGAGAGCATCAGGCTGGCAGTCTGAGGGTCGTCGGTTCGATCCCGTCCGGCTCCATAAGAAAAACCCTTCAAAAATGCCGAAAATGTGCAAATTTGAGGGGTCTTTTTTTTTCTCATAAAGCTACCCGATAATAAGCTTATCCTTCATGAATGGGTTCCAGCAGAGAGGGACATCCCATTTTATCCCTGGGAAATAATCATCGAATTCGCTCCTCAGGGCCGGTATGACGGCGGCAACGGCTGGACAAAAACCGATGTACTTGAGATTGACGGTCAGACTGAGTGGGGATGTATTCAACCGGCATTTTTGCATCACAGCGGCGAAAAATATCAGATCCTCTGCCGTCCGGGTACGGCAACACTACCTGTTTACTATTCTTCCTTTACCACAAACAACGGAGATTCCCGGTCTGCCGTTACACCAATTGGAGTACACAATCCGGCAGCGCCGAACTGCCCCTGACCGGATTAGCAAAAGGTGTCTACCTGGCCACTATAAGCACCCATGCGAATACAGTTGCAGAACACATTACCATTCAATAAGTAAATCCACACTACCGGGGGCATTATGAAAACGCCCCCCCTTCCCGTGGCTGAGCGCATAGCTGCAAAGAAATATTCTCGAACTCCTTTTTTGGGAACGACTTGTGTCGTGTGTAGCACGAAACTTATATTCATGCTACGAATATCCGGCAATTAAAAATAATCTCTTTCAAAGGGAGGCCCGATGAAACCACTCCATCTTTTCGGCATTTTTGCATTGATCGCGACAATTGGATGCGACGATGGTCCCAATCCGGTGGGGACGACCGACGCCACCGACATTACCACCACCGCCTACCAGGGAATGATTTACGACTCCACAATGGCCGCCCAAATGCAGCCGGGCGTCTACAACGGTTCCTGGTTCAGTTATGAATTGTCGTCCAATGATTCATTCACCGTACAGAGCAATATCGGTTACGGCTGGGGCGTAGTGGAAACCGGGACCTGGACCCGAAGTGGTACGACTATTTCGTTTTCACCCCTCGAGAATACCACCTACGGTCCGGGCGGCGCCCAACCGGTGACTCCGGTGCGTGGGCCATATGGGGGAACACTGACCGGTGACACGCTTTTTATCGACAATTATATTAATATAACCGACAAACGCTCGCTGGGAAAACTAACCTGCGCGAAACAATGATGTGGTTCATTTTAGTGTGTAAAGAAGTTTTCATTGAAAACAAGCATCCTGGTTGACAGAGTAACAAAACGGTTTGGACGGGACTTTGTTGCGCTGAACGATATATCCTTTTCGGTACGCCCCGGTGAAATTTTCGGATTTCTGGGACCCAACGGCGCGGGTAAAACCACCACCGTGCGGATACTCTCGACATTGCTGAAACCGACATCGGGTGCGGCGTTTATCTGCGGACTCGATGTCATGAAAGATGCAGCGGCGGTCCGTCGACGAATTGGTTACGTATCTCAGGTTCCCACGGTTGATCTCACGCTTACCGGACGCGAGAACCTGCTCATGCAGGCCCGGTTCTTTCACTGTGGCCGTCGTAAAGCGATCCAACGATGTAACGAACTGCTGGAACTGGCAGGACTAGCCGACAGAGGCGACCGGAGCGTTTCCACCTATTCCGGGGGAATGCGGCGGCGACTCGATCTCGCCGCGGGGTTTGTCAACAATCCGGAAGTGCTGTTTCTTGACGAACCCACCCTGGGTCTGGACACCCGGAGCCGCAGGCATATCCGGGAATATGTCGCCCGCCTCCGAGAACATTTCAATACCACCATATTCATGACCACACACGATATGCAGGAGGCCGACTCTCTGTGCGACAGGGTGGCCATAATCGACAGCGGTTCTATCCGGGCGCTCGACACACCCGACTCCTTGAAACAGAACCTCGCCAGCGATTGCGTGTACATTCATCTCTCACCCGGGGATGTCAGGAAGCCGGAAGAAATCACTCGCGATCTTTCTACCCATCCTTTCATTAAAAAGGTACATCCCATCGAAAATGGCCTGGCGTACCTGTGCAATGACGGTGAAAAGGCAATCGTCCCGATTATGGACCATCTTGGCTCACGAAATATCCGACCGCAGTCGGTGACACTGAAGCGTACCACACTCGATGATGTCTATGTTTCGCTTACCGGGAAAGAATTGGGTGAACAAAGCGTGCCGTCTCGCATGGGCGGCCACGGCGGGAAACACGGGGGGCATGGATGATCCACCCGGCTTCCGATATCCTGACTGTCTACCGCAGGGAGATGAAACGTTTCGCAGCGCAGAAAAGTCGTATTTTCATGATCGCCTTTCAACCGCTTATCTGGCTGATACTCATGGGAAGCGCCATGTCGGGCCTGGTAGCCAACCATCCCGCGGATTCGATTACCGCCCCGGGCGGCTATATCGCCTACATGTGTCCGGGCATAATGATCATGACCGCTCTTTTCAGCGCAACTTTCTGCGGTTTCTCTCTTGTCCTCGACCGGACCAGTGGGTACCTCGACCGGATGCTGTGCTCACCACTCAATCGTCTTGCCATACCCGCAGGCAAAATGGCGGGAATCGCCACGCAAACGGCCTTTCAGGCGAGTATCATCGCCGCTGTGGGATTCCTGATGGGAGTACGGTTCGCCTCAGGAATCGGCGGATTTCTCCTCTCCGTTGCCGTCTGCTCACTCTTTAGTTTCGCCATGGCCGGTCTCTCCCTTTTCATTGCCGCCGGCTTTTCTTCAATCGAAGGCCTCCATCCCGTGCTCAATTTTTTAACCCTGCCGCTCATGTTCACCAGCACGGCGATTTTCCCCGCAGAGGCAATGCCCGCCTGGATGAAATTCATCTCCCGCGTGAACCCCCTTACCGCGGCGGTGGAACCGATGCGTACCCTGGTACTCCACGGCTGGGTCTGGCCTGATATCATACCGGGAACGGTGGTGACGGCCCTGTTCGCCCTGGCTCTGCTTTTAATCGCCGGGCTTCGCTTCAAAGGAATATACTCCCGCTGAAAAACAAGCTCCTTCATTCCGGCCCGGAAACCAGCCCTGCTGAAACATCTTCCGGTAAACCGGAAATCCATTAGAACACCCGAACAATAGAACGGACTATCATTCCGGTCCCCAGCGCGGTAATGAGGACCGCACTTACGATCTGCAAAGTTTTTATGAAACCGGAGCCCCCCACCTTGTCAAAAAACCTGTTGGTTTTTGAAAAGAGAATACCCAGTAATGTCAATGTTCCCGCCAGGCCGATCCCGAAAAATACGATCAACAGCATACCGGCCGCGATACGATTAACGGCAATGGCCGCAAACAAAACAACCAATGCCGTGGGGCAGGGCATGACGCCTCCGGAAATACCCATACAGATCGTGGCCAGGAAATCGGGTTTGCCGTCTTTGCCCGTAACGACATGATGATGGTGATGATGGTGATCATGAGAATGGCCGTCATGAGCGCCGTGTTCGTGGCCGGCCGCATGATCGACGGGTGCATGGGGGTGATCATGGCTGTGAGTATGACCGCAGGTATGGTGATGATCGTCCAGGCGGTGCGCTTCATGACCTCCTGCCGGACGCGCCCGGCGGATTGCCCCTGTTCTTTTTACCAGCAAAAAAACACCGATAGTCGCCACCATTAAGCCGGAACCAATTTCTATGATCCGGTTGATTTGCTCCGGAACGACGGAATTGAAAAAGACCAGCGCAATTATTCCCAGCAGAAACACGACGGCCGTGTGGCTCGCGGTTGTCGCAATACCAAGAGTCAGCGCATCTTTAACCGTCCCTCTGCTTCCAATCATATAGGCGGCGATAAGGGTCTTGCCGTGCCCCGGACTCAGCGAATGAGACATGCCGAGAAATATTGCAATAATCCCGCAAACAAAAAGCCACAGAGGTTTCATAGAACCGTCAAAGAGTGCTCCAACCGTATACTTATTGAATCCCCCCTTTATAAGCATACGTAGTTTACCCGGCACCGAGTGGGTGTTTGTGAAACCGCTGTTTTTGCCGCCTGGAGAGGAAATGTCGTACCGTACCGTGTCGCCGTATTGCACAAAATCGTAGAGATCGTATTCTCCGGTGGCGTCCCGGCGCATGCGGTAAACCCACCTGACCGGAATTTGCCGGTTGGTTGCAGACAGAAGGTGATTGGCAACGGTTAAAAGCTTTGCACGGGCAGGAACCGGCCACGATGCTCTTACCCTGATTTCCGACGAATGATCGGATTTTTCAGTTTTTTCCCCATGTCCCGAAGCCCCCGGCCCCCGATTAATCCTTCCCTTTCCCAGCCACACACTGTCGGCGCGAACAGAAAAGTTTTCATTGATATAGTGCCCCGGGTCGACCAGACTGTCTGTGAAATAGCCCCCGGAACGATCCTCTCCATGAGTGTTCCGGCCGGTAATTTCGTTGATAATATCGTGAGCATTGAGGGTAAATATCACGTGGAGTGAATCGTCCGCAAGACTGAATTCTGCTTTGTTCCAGCTTACCTCATGGGCAAAGGGCGACACATTAAAAAGAAGTATGAAGGCGGATAATACCGGGATCAGGCGGAGGATATTCATGCACTCGTGTATATAAAAATCGTGATAAGCAGATTAAGGTGAATTACACACTGTATAATCTAATATATCCCGATGGATTTTGCCAGAATATGTCATTGAGTAACTGTTCCACCGATTTCATCAAAGGGTTGTCGCCGCAAACGATGAGGCAAGGCCATTTCGGCGGCGCAATCGATATCCTCTTTGCTCAATTCCTTTCGTCCGCGCCAGGCGGCCAGCGCCTTCGACGCCTTCAGGGTGATAATATCCGCCCGATGACCGTCGACCTGCATACGGATACACAATCGTGCAATATCGAGCATGAAGTCTTTATTCACCGTCAGGTCGCGACGTCTCTTCACGGCATCATCAACTTTCCGGGCGATGTGCTCGGCCTGCTCCCGCCACTGGTCGACAAATCCCCGGGGATCTTCATCAAAGGCAGCCCGACGTTCCATTACCTGCACCCGTTTTTCCGGGTCGTCGATTCCGGTCACCTGTACGCACAACCCGAACCGGTCGAGGAGTTGGGGCCTGAGTTCACCTTCTTCGGGATTCATGGTCCCCACCAACACAAAGCGTGCCGGATGAGAAAACGAAACTCCTTCCCGCTCCACACTGTTTTTGCCCATTGCGGCCGAATCGAGCAGCAAGTCGACAAGATGATCATCCAGAAGATTGACTTCATCGACATACAGAAACCCGCGGTGCGCGGCCGCCAGGATCCCCGGCTCGAACCGTTTTTCACCGCTCTTGAGCGCATGCTCGATATCAAGCGTGCCGACCAACCGGTCTTCGGTCGCGCCTACCGGAAGGTCTACTACTCCGACTTTTCTTTTTTCGATTACCCGATCGGCGGGCGCGGCCTCGCGACACGATTCCCGGGGACAATGGGCACAGCACTCGTGTTCTCCTTCGGCCGTCAGGTTGAACGGACAATCTTTGACCACCTCGATGTGGGGCAGAATATCGGCAAGGGCCCGTACCGCGGTGGATTTGGCAGTTCCCTTTTCGCCGCGAACGAGTACCCCGGAGATTGACTGGTCAATGACATTGAGTATCAGCGCGAGTTTCATTTCATCCTGTCCTACAATCGCGCAGAAGGGGAATATCGGAATATTATGCATTGCTGTGCTCCTTTACCATAGTGACAATATCATCAGCTTTGAGGTCTTCAATTTTATAATACTGCCCGCCGATCGTCCGGGCAAGGCGGGGAGCAAGCCCTATCGAGGCAAATCCCCCGGGTTCGGTATCGACAATGATCCAGGTGATACGCTGATCATGGGCCATTTTCGACGCCAGGGCCAGAGATTCATCGACCGGCGACACATCGTCGTGCAGGGCGTGATTGGGCCGGGCGTCGGTAATGAGCAGGATAATCGGCCGCCCCGCCTGGTTGCGCGCAAGGCAATTGCGGGCGCACCGGTATGCCTCCACCAAGCCCGCCCCCAGCGGCGTCCTCCCCCCGGTCGGCAGCCGGGCCAGAAGACGGGATGCGCGCACCACCGAATTGCCCGGGGGAAGAACAAGGGTTGCATCCTTTTTCCGAAACGAGACCATTGCAACTTTGTCGCGCATCCGATAGGTATCCATTAACAGGCTTTGTATCGCCCCCTTGGTGGCGACCATCCGTTGCCGCGCGCCCATTGAACCACTGGTGTCAACGGTAAAAATAATATAGTTGCCGATCCGTTTTTCCCTGACCTTGCGACGATAATCGGTGTGATGGACAACCACGCCGCCTTTACTTCCCCGCTCTATCCGCCGCTCCCTTTGAAAGGGCGCCGCGGCACGAAGTGTTGCCGCCGGAGCAAGATCTTCGGTAGAATGGGCGATACGGTTTGAGATCTGTCGTCCACAGCGGGCCCCTGCCCGGGTCCTGGTACGTCGTCCGGACCCTCCGTGCATTGTACGGTCGCGCGTTCTGGGCAAGGAGCGTACTTTAAAGGAGGCGCCGACGGCAAATATTCTGTCTTCGGGCCCCCGGGACCGGCCCTCGGGGCTGCCTGCTTGCCCTTCCCCGGAATTATTATCCTCGAGACGCTGCGGCAAGGGCTTTTCCTGCGAATCGTTCTTTTTTTGGAGAGAAGACGGTTGGTTCGGATCGGGGCCCTGCTGCTGCTGCGGCGGCGGGGGTGGTGATTGGTCCGGGGGGCGGTGACGCAAACGGTGGACAAGAACGTACTGTGACGCCTCTTCAAGATCACGGTCGAAGATATCCACTCTTCCTTCCAGAGCGGCAATCGCCCGGGCGGTCCGCTCGAGCGCGATATCCGCACGATGGCCGGCAACGGCCGATTCACGGCACAACGCCGCCACGCCCATTCGGGTATGTCGAGTAACCTCCACCTTCGATAGACGGGCCCGGGCCATTGCAATCTTTTCGGCCGGTGCAGCATCCTTTTCCCGCCACCGGCGGCAAAAGTCCGCCGGACCGGCGTCATACAACTCCCTCCTTTGCAGCAACTCAACCCGCTCCGTCTCGTCCCGAATCCCCTCAACATTGACACACAAGCCAAACCGGTCGAGGAACTGGGGCCGCAGTTCGCCTTCCTCGGGATTCATGGTGCCTACCAGGACAAACCGCGCGGGATGGGTAAAGGAAATGCCTTCACGTTCAACGACACACCTGCCGCTCCCCGCGGCGTCAAGCAGCGTATCGGCAAGGAAATCATCCAGCAGGTTGACTTCGTCAACATACAGAACCCCCCGGTTCGCTTCGGCAAGCAGACCTGGCTGCAGGCGATAGTGCCCGTCCTGCAGAGCGCCCTCGAAATCGATGCCGCCCAGAAGGCGGTCCTGAGTGGTGTTGAGCGGCAGGTCGACCACGCGCACGCGCCGCCGGACCGCCCGGCGGGCAGGTCCCTGCTTGCGGCAATCGGGGCAGAGGTTGTCATCACTGCCCACGGGACAGGAGAATGCACACCCGTCGGCAACCTCGATTTCGGGCAGCAACAACGCGAGGGCCCGGACGGCGGTCGACTTTGCCGT
>WJLZ01000156.1 GCA_014728215.1 Chitinivibrionales bacterium | reverse complement strand
TGAATATGGGAGCTGAGTTTGTATTTGACTATTAGTCATTGCCAGTACGAATGTGAGTAGAACCGAGGAGCCCGGTGCGGAAAAACTGCACGCCGGGATCTGTGAGGGGTGCATCGAGTAATCGGTGGGTCTACCTTAATTTTAGGTTGCTAATTCTACCGAAAACAGGAAGGATTATACTATGAAGATATTCAAACTATCATTATTCTTACTGCATATTTTAGCATTTCATATGTATGCAGAAAAACCGAGTATCCAAGAAATAGAAGCCAAAATCGAGCCGTTTTTGGATAGGATTTTTGATTCTGACATAACAAGATATGGCTTTAAAACAGGGGACGAGAAATCACAATGCCATCTCAGTGAACTTTTTCAAATTAAGTATTTAAAAACTGAACTAGGTCTTGAACTGAAAAAGAAGAAGAGATTGTCAATAGATGATGTTGAACAAAATAACGAAAGTGAGAGATGGTATGCTTTTCTTCTAGTTAAAGATGAAGCAAGAGCAATAGTAACTATTGCTTTCATAAATGGCAATTACCAAATCGCAGAAATAAGGCCTGAAAGAGAAACAAGGGCTCTTTTCCATCTTTTTAATAAACATAAAGGATTAAGGCTGTATAAGCATCCGGGCACAAGGCTCTTTTTGTTTCACTTGCCTGAATTTAACAACTACAACTTAACAATAATCGATAACCGGGATCAAAAAGATTTTAGGAAGAACTATTTGAATCGAATACCTCAAAAATATTCAACTGCAAAAAAATCAATAGAAATTGTTAGATCGAAAAATGATCAACTTAAGCTAAATCGAAAGGCGAAGGGAGGCAAAAGATGAAGAATAGAATAATATGCTTCCTAGCCCTTTCTATATTTTCTTCTGTCGGTCTGGCGAATACAACAAGAGATGAAGGAGGATTCAATGTAAAAATATTCAGCCAAGGTGACAATGTTCATCTTTGCTGGGCTTATGCAACTTTGAGTGTACTGCATCATTATCAAAAGCATTTTTCTATTGACCAGTTGGTTGATTATGCAACTTGCGGATTTTATGATGAATATGGCTGTTTGTGCTCAAAATGCTGTACTGAACATCCTGGATGTGTCAATTGCAGAAATGCAGTAAGCGGTATATTACAGGAAAAAGGCCAAATAGGTTCTTATTGCATCGGGCAAGCTGATTTTGATAACCACATTAAAACAAGTATCGATTTAAAACGACCATTAATTGCTCATTACACGATTATATCGAATGGCGTAGGCCATGATGTAGTTATTTCTAAGTATTGCAAAATAACATACTCTGACAATTCTGAGGTTAAGACAATTGAGTATATGGACCCATGGCTTGGGTACATGTCTTCTCCTGTTAATTATGACTATTTTTGCGGAGCTCAAAATGATGAGTATGACTATGATGAAACTCTGGTTTTGGAGAATAGCCCAGGGACAAGTTTTACCACGGATGCCGTCGATTGGGATGCAATAAAATGGTATTTCGAATTGGAAGAGGAAGAGACCCCTGGTGGTGGCTATTTACGAGACCAACCAGTCGCCTCTTGTGAACCATATGTCGGAGACCAAGGTTGTACACATGGATGCGCAACAAATGTCCATTTGACGGGAACGCAGCTTTGGTTTTCAAATGTCCCTCACACAAAATTCGAATATCCTGTTTCTTTTCCTAAAAAAGGTATTTACAAGATCAACCTCACCCTAAGAGGCAGTGTTTGCGATCGCGATGGTGGTAGCACAACAAATAGCTGTGAAATACCTATAGGAGATGTTCCAATGACATTGGAAGAGGTTAATAGTATTGCAGATTTGACTTTAAATGGTTCTGGTTCTAATTTCATTAAAAGGGACGATGTAATAATATCTGGATCAGAACTCGATAGAGCGCAGTATATCGATCAACCTTTTCCTCAGGAAGATGAAGAGGTAGCCTGTCGAGCATTTACGCTAGAAGATATACCAATAGAACAATTCCCTAAACGAAAGCCGGGCGATATAACCATTTCATTTGAAGCGTGGATTGCTCAGGCGGGAGTTGAAAACATTGTAATAACCTTAACGGAAAATAATTCCAATGGAACGGTGGGGCTGTCATTGCATAAAATCGAAACACAATTCTACCGTAATTTTATATATGGTTGCACGAATAGAAACGCCAGCAATCATAACCGCTATGCTGACATCGACGATGGCAGCTGTATTTTTCCTCCTCCTCCACCTCCGCCTCCTCCGCCACCTACAGTATACGATAAGACTTTTACATTTCAGGGTGCTGAAAGCCACTTCACACAGACATGCTATGGTTGTTTTTCGGTTGAAAAAGACTGTGATATCGTGAAATACAGGATTATCTGGGGCGATGGCACACCGGATGAGACCGGTTCAGGTAGATCAAACTACGTTAGCCAAAGTTTTACACATACCTATAGCAAGTTCGGTACCTTCCATCCTTATGTTGAGATAACACGTTTGCACTATAAATGCTGGCCACTTCCAGAAGAAAAGAAAAAGGAAACCAAGTCTCTTGCTACGATCATAAATAGGCCAGACATTAGTCCGGTTATTAATCTCCTATTATTGGATTAATACTGGGTCTTTTCTGAAGAAAGGAGGATGATGATAGATTAGGGGAATAATTATAAACGATTGGATTCTTACATCTGAAAGACTGCCGGATGAAAGAAAGCCTAACGGGCGCAGTCTCGAAATAAAGTACAATAAATCACTTGTGCAGGCCACTTGTAAGGGACGCGCGGAAACGCGATTCGGTTATAAAAATCTGCAAGTGCTGCACAGTTTAACATTGTACCTCAACCAGAAAGGAGTAAATATGACATGGCCATAGTACAGCACCCAAATAGCAAATGAGGGAATCAAGGATCCCCTCATTGCCTGACAATGGATTCTGCCAATGCTTTAGAGGAATCGGCAGAAAACCAAAGCATGATT
>WJLZ01000155.1 GCA_014728215.1 Chitinivibrionales bacterium | reverse complement strand
CTTTTGGCACACTTCAAATAAAATGACACTGCTGCAAAAAATAAATTGAAATATATGAGAATATTTGATCACTGAATTATAAATGCGCTGTTATATTACAAATACAGGAACAAAGTTCACGAAATACATCTATTCCGGTTATAGAACGCCGATGACGCCAATTTGGCTGATTATCGCTGATTTTTTAGTGTTTTTAATTTTCTGACCAGCGAATGCCGGCTTGATCAGCGCAATGAGCGTTCTATTTTAGACAAAAGTGGGCACAAATTATGGTTTCGGTTCTCGATTTTTTGAACGAATAAAACAATAAGTGTTGACTTTTCCATAAAAATGCAGTATATTGTTAACAAAGTTCATAAACTTAGTAAACATTGAAATTGTGCAAGTAATCAGATTGTGGGAAAAATCATGGCAATGGATCATAATTATCGTTAAATCAACAAGTTGTAGAATCGTGATGCAATACATACCCCGGGAGGAGTAATGAAAATCACAATCAACGGTCAGGAAAAGCAGATGGGCCAGGAGCCTGTTTCTGTTGAAGAGCTGCTTGCAATCGAAAAAGTGGACAGTCCCGATATGGTTTCTGTCCAGCTCAACGGGACCTTTGTAAAACGGGAATTGTTCCCGGAAACACAGGTAAACGAAAATGATGAACTCGAATTTCTTTATTTCATGGGCGGGGGATCGGCAGCGTGAAAGGATTCACCACCAGAGCGATTCATGCATCGTTTCTCAAAAAGGATGCCCATGGCGCGCTTCGCATGCCGATTTATGAGAATGTCGCATTTGAATTCGAGCGGTCGACCGATCTGGAATCCGCGTTCAAAGGCCGGTTACCGTCACATGCCTATTCCCGGATAACCAATCCAACCGTGCAGCAGCTCGAAAACCAGGTCCGGCTGCTGTCGGATGCGCTGGGGGTCATTGCAGTGGCATCGGGCATGGCCGCGATCACGAATGTTTTTATGGCGATTGCCCGGAGTGGTTCGAATGTTGTCACCACCCGCCATCTGTTCGGCCACACACTGTCGTTATTCGAAAAGACACTCGGCCCCTGGGGGCTTGAGGTGCGCTATGCCGATTTCACCGATAGTGCGGCTGTTTCCGCCTCTATCGATGAAAACACGTGCGCGGTTTTCTGTGAAACGATCACGAACCCTCAGCTTGAAGTCGCCGATTTCCGGGCATTGTCCGGGCCGGCAGGACATCATGAGGTGCCGCTTATTGTTGACGGCACTCTTACGACCCCTTATTTATTCAAGACCCGTCAAGCAGGCATCGCGGTTGAAGTGTTGTCGAGTACGAAATATATCTCGGGCGGTGCTCCCTGTGTTGGCGGAATGATAATCGACAACGGCACGTTCGACTGGTCAAAAAATCCTCGTCTTGCAGAAAGCGCAGCCAAAACCGGGCCCTTTGCCCTTACTGCAAAGCTTCGCACCGAAGTCTACCGGAATGCCGGCGCCTGCATGTCGCCCCATACGGCCTATCTCCAGAGCCTCGGCCTCGAAACCATGGCGCTCAGGATCGAAAAGAGCTGCGATAACGCCATGAAACTGGCGGCTGTCCTCGATTCGCATCCGAAAGTCACGCATGTCAATTATCCGGGCCTGCAACGCGCCCGCTTTCACGAAATCGCCCGCGCACATTTCGGCGGACGGTTCGGTGCACTGCTCACCCTGCAACTTCAGTCAAAAGCCGCATGCTTTGCTTTCATGGATACGCTGAAAATAATCCGTCGGGCCACCAATCTCAACGACAATAAAACCCTTATCATTCACCCGGCCTCGACAATTTTCTGCGAGTATTCCTCCGATGAACGGCAACGCATGGGCATCCCCGACACGCTGCTTCGAATAACGGTCGGTATTGAAGACATCGAAGATCTTATTGACGATATAGAAAAGGCACTGGAGGTGATATGATCGAATTTACCGAACAGCAACTACAGCGCTACAGCCGCCATATTCTTTTGTCAAATGTCGGCGTTGAAGGACAATTAAAGCTTCTGGAATCGAAAGTGCTCATTATCGGCGCCGGCGGCCTGGGTGCGCCGGCTGCACTGTATCTTGCCGCAGCCGGGGTCGGCACAATCGGTATTGCCGATGCCGACAGGGTCGACCTTTCGAACCTGCAGCGCCAGGTGATCCATTTCACCAGGGATGTCGGTGCGCCCAAAGTAGAATCGGCCCGTACAAAAATGAATGCGCTGAATCCCGATGTAATAGTGAAAACCTATGAACTCTTTCTTACATCGGATACAATCGGTCCGGTTGTTGAACAGTATGATTTCATTATCGACGGCGCCGATTCGTTTCCATCGAAATTTCTGATCAACGATGCCTGCGTGATGGCCGGTAAGCCGTTTTCTCATGGAGGCATTCTGCGCTTTACCGGTCAGACCATGACTGTCCTGCCCGGTAAATCAGCTTGCTACCGGTGCATATTCGACCGTCCGCCGCCCAAAGATGTCGTTCCTGTCTGCTCGCAGGCAGGCGTGCTGGGGGCGATCGCAGGCATGCTGGGGACCATTCAGGCGGCAGAGGCGCTCAAATTCATTACCGGCGCAGGGGAACTGCTTGTAAACAAGCTGTTGTCATTCGACGCGCTCACCATGGAATTCCGAAAAGTAGGGCTGCGTCATAATGAAGACTGCCGCTTGTGCGGCAGGAGGCCATCGATTACAAAGCTCTTTGATGAAGAGCGGCAGGTGTGTGCAACAAAGCCTCAATTGTAAAGGAATTGCCGGGAACAGGGGAGGTTGCGATGAAAATTGATGAAGGGGTTATCCGGAAAATTATCGATCATGCGAAAAACGACGCTCCGTTGGAGGCATGCGGCTATCTGGGAGAGTCGGAGGGCGTTATTGTTGAAGCCTATCCTATGAAAAATATCGACCAGTCGGGCGAGCATTTCTCTTTTGCACCCGAAGAGCAGTTTGCGGTGGTACGACAGATGAGAGGCAAAGGACAGCGTGCTGCGGCGGTATACCACAGTCATCCGTCAACACCTGCCAGAATGTCGAACGAAGATCTCCGCCTGGCGGTTGATAAAAGCATAACCTATGTCATCGTTTCCCTTACCGGCAACAACGATGAAATCAAGGCGTTTCGGTTTAAAGATGGACAGTTCTGCAATGATGAAATATATCGTGTGGGCTATAACCGGATAAGCGAGGACCCTTAAGCGCAGGTACTGCTGCCGCGGTGCTGTTGGCCACAATTATCAGGGAGGCAATTATGG